>JAIOPB010000009.1 GCA_021414105.1 Nitrosarchaeum sp.
AACAATATTTTCATATGCTTGTAGGTATTCTTGCTGAACGTTAGTAATTGACTGATGATACTGTGGTACTGAATGTCTAATACCAGAGAATATTTTGTCTACGTTTTCCTGATAAACCGAAAACATATCGGTAGTTTCTGGTGTCTGTTCGTTTTTACTCATTGTTTCACCTCCTTATTTTTTGATTTTTTTGCGATTGGGAGTACTATAACTTGAACCAAGTCGCCTTCTCCTAATCCAAGTGCATTACGTTCTGCCTCTGGAATAGAAATTCTGCCATTACTACTAACAGTTGTTTTGTAAGCGCCCCAATTCATAAAAGATGGGAGCATTTGACCAATCTGAAACATTGTTTCCATGCTTTTGTTTTGCATTGAAGACATGTTCTTCATTAAATCAGATTGAGCATTTCTTGTATTATCAGATACTTCTCTTAGAGTTTCTAAAGGATTGAATGTTTGTGTATTCTGATTTGTCATCAATAAGCCAAAGTTTTTCATAAATTCAGCTTGTGCACGACCGTTTTTTTGAATCCAATCTTTGAACATCTCTGAAGGATTAAATTGGTTATAATTACCGCTCATTGGTAATAGTAGGAACTAAGGGGTATATAAGTAAAGCTAGTGACATGAAAGAAAGTCTAAAACTATAGATGAAAATGTGTCAGGATCTTGTACATATGGAGTATGACCACAACCATCCATTCTATAAAAACGACAATCTTTGATGGAAGATGCAAAACTTTCTGCATGTTGAATTGGAATCACTGGATCTTTGGAACCCCAAATTATCAGAGTAGGGCTGTGAATGGTATGTAGTTTAGTTGTAATGACTTCTGAATTTTTTAATCCTAAAACTGTAGACATGAAGGCCAATTTTGCATTTGGCAGTTGCATTCGTTCAATAAATCCACGAATAATTCTATCATCGACTTGATTACCAGAAGATTCCATCATCTCAAATGCATTTTTAGCACTTTGTTCATTTGGATACAATGCAGCCATTATGTAAGCATCTAATGCGGGTGTAGATTTCTTCATTACGCCTGAAGGAGACACAAGAATTAATTTTTCTATATTATTTGGATGTGCAGATGCATATTCTGCAGCTATTTGACCACCTAAAGAAGAACCAATTACATTTGGACGTTTGATTTCTAATGCATCAAAGAATTTTCCAAGAAATGTGGAAAAGAAATCAGGGGTATAATCAACAACGGGTTTATCACTGTAACCAAATCCAATCAAATCAGGGACTATCACACGATAATGTTTTACAAAATTAGGAATTACATTATTCCATCGTTCTGCAGATGCACCCAATCCATGAACTAGCACCAAAATATTTTTAGAGTCTCCAGACTCGAGATAACGAATTTTATTCCCATCCACTTGAATAAAATTTTCTTGCACCATTTTAGCGTCAATTATTTAGCTAGTTAAGTTTAGTTACTACTGCCGATCAGTTGTTTTTATTACTTTTCTAAATTTTCACGCATGTGATAAGAGAGACTATGCTTTTTAAGATCTAAATAGAAAACAGATTATGATAAATAAAAAAATCAGTAAAATCCTAGTCCCATTGGACGGTTCAAAAAATTCTATGCGTGCACTTGAAATGGCCATATCCATGGCAAGGCAATTCAGATCTACGATTATCGGGGCTTACTCGATTAGCATACAACCACATTCAGAGTTTCATGGAATAGGCCCTATGAATAAAAAATTGGATAATGAAATTAAAAAAATGATGAACAAAGCCAAAACATTATCGGCACAAAACGGCATAGTCTTCAAAGAAAAACTGATGCGCGGAGATATAGGATATAATCTAATAAAATTGGCTCACGACAAAAAAGAAAACTTCAATCTAATTGTGATGGGTTCACGAGGAAGAAGTGCAATAAAAGAATTATTTTTGGGTAGTGTTTCAAACTATGTCATTCACTCATCAAAAATTCCAGTACTTATTGTAAAATAATTTTAAGATAGTCCGTGTTTCTGAAAATATTTTTGATGATATTCTTCAGCTTTGTAAAATTCCGGAGCTGGAATTATTTCAGTTACAATATGTTTCTGAAATTTTCCTGATTTTTCTAGTTCTTCTTTAGATTTTTGTGCAATTTTTTTTTGTTCTTCATCATGAAAAAATATTGCAGAACGGTATTGATTTCCAACGTCAGGTCCCTGTCGATTTAGCGACGTAGGGTCATGATTACTCCAAAATACTTCAAGTAATTCATCATAAGAGATCTCATTTGGGTCATATTCTACTTGGACTGCTTCGGCATGACCAGTTGTATCAGTGCAGACTTCTTCATAAGTTGGATGTGCCAATTTACCTCCAATGTAACCTACTTGTGTGGATTTCACACCTTTGGTTTTACGAAGTAGATCTTCAACATGCCAAAAACATCCTGCACCAAATGTCGCTTTCATGATTTTAATAATAATTCTATCAAATTAAAACCATTTGATCAGTGATAACAAGAGAAAAGATTGTTTTTCAATTAACTAATTAATTTCAATGATTTGTTCTTCAATTAGATACTCTAAAGAATTTACAAATTCTTGTTGTGAAATCAAATCATTTGCCCACCAATCAGCATTGTTTCGTATCCAATTTGGAATACTAGATACTGAATTTTCTTCAGAATACTGCAAATTTGGAATTGCAATTATGTGATGTTCTAACATAAAATCCAATCCTGAAATAAATTCAGAATCAGACATATCTCCTGTAGCCCACAATTCAGCGTATGTCTTAATCCAGTCAGGAATGTAAGTGGAAAAACCCAATATGTCATAGATAGATTGTTCAGGAAATTGAGAGTCAAACCAAGACTTGTAGCTGGGTTCATTGTTGTATCTGTCAATGTAATATTGCGGAGAGTGATCTAGAGAAGGAAAGTTTTGCACATGTGTCGGTTTGTATCCAACAACATCTTGTATTAGATAATTAGGGAATTGAGAATCAAACCAAGACTTGTAGCTAGGTTCATTGTTGTATCTGTCAATGTAATATTGCGGAGAGTAATCCAGAGAAGGAAAGCCAGGGATTTGCATTTTAGGATTTTCAATAAATAATTCGTTTGGATTGTTAATAGGATCAATAGAGTCAACAGACGCATCATCAGAAGATATAGACAATTTTTGATAGGAAAATGTTTTTTCAAGATTTCCACCATATGATATTTTGATTGTGTATGTACCATCTTCAGACCACGTAGGACCACCTACATGAAATGTGTTGGAAAAAGAACCATCAGGTTTTGGCAATACGTTTGCAATTCCAGCAAGACCAGTTCCACCAGGGGTAATTATTTGCAGTATTACAGAAGGAATTGCAGCATCATAGTTTACAGTACCTGAAATTGTAAGAGTGTCGCCGTCATGATATATTGATTTATCTATAGAAAAATTTTGGACAGACCCAAACACAGAAACAAAATTGCCAGATACAAGTAAAATTGAAAATAAAATTAGAAATGATCTATACAACGCAAGAACAAAAAATTAGGGCATATTAAAGAATTTGCCAGATAGCAAGTAATTCTAATTAACGTTGGTAAAAATTTTAACTACCTTCTTAGCCAAATTTTCAATATTAGCAGAAGGCTCTGCGGAGATTAAAAGAAGAATTTGTGTAATTGGAAATGGGAAACTCACCAGTACTGCCTTGTCTCGTCTTGCTGCAAGATAATTAATTGGACCCAGGCTTTCGTCATACTCTTTTCTAATAGAAGCTTTTGAGACAAATTCCAAAAATGAGTGTAACCTAGTTTCATCTCCCTCATAGGGAACAAGCCCTTCTTTAAAACCACCAGCTATTAACTTTCCATTTTTATCTACAATTCCTGCAAATCTAATTTCAGATTCTTTGAGAATCTGTGAACATTTTTCATTGTAAAGTGCGGTGTTATTTTGAGCAGACAACGGAGTACAGTCAATATATCAAAAATAAAAACTTAGCCAATGATACAATAGTTATCAAATTTGTTGGAATCATGTTTGGAATTGAAATTCCACATTGGTCATCAAGTTAAGAGAATTTCTACAAGTAATTAATAAGGAAAAAAATAGAAATAGAATTCAATGAGATTGCCAATATTGATGCTCCTAATAATAGGAGCAGTGGCTGGAGTGATTGGAGTACCTAATGCATTTGCACATGATCCAGATTTTGAGGTAAAGACAACAAAAGACATTCTAAAATTTTGTGAGTTTTTTTATGATGAATATGTTTTCATGGGGGTAGAAACACTTGCAGAACAACATCAAAACTATCCAAATCTTAGAGCGTGTGTGATTTTGTATAATCATGTAGCTTGGAAGAGCACACATCCAGGAAGAGACATGGTGTTAATTGCAGAGATTGAAAAATATCTTGGCGATGCGAAATACATCAAAGACAGACACATGGGAATTTCGGATATTATGCCAGAATGGATAAAAAATGATGCAAAAATGTGGATGCAAGGAAAAATTACAGATTCACGATTTGCATACGGAATAAGAGTAATGCTAGAGGCTCATCTTCTAAATCCATCTTTGAATAACACTGATAGAAATTGCAATGAGAAGAAACTGTGTATTGTAAAATCAGATTTTATGAAATATTCATACTCTAACAAATACGGTCAGGATATTACAGAAAAATATACTGTGGATGCGATTAGTGATGATGAAATTTTAATAAAAACAGAAAAAATTTCAAGAGATGGAAAAGAGGTTGAGAGCATTAACATTGACAATCAGGGGACAATTCCAACAAATAAGAAATGTTGTGTGATAGACAAATTCATATTTTTAACTCCAATTAATTTTGGGAATATGATCACATCGGATTTGAAAGTAATAGGGGAAACAACATATGAATTTAAGAGTAAATCACATCAAGTATGGATTGCACAAAATTCAGAAAAACAAGACACAGTAATTATAGATAAAGAAACAGGACTTGTGTTTTCATATAGTCATAAAGAAACAGATATTGTTACCAAATGGGAAAAAATAGAATTAACAGACACTAATATTTTTGAGAAAAAATATTTGACACACGAACTTGTCATACCAAAATGGTTCAAGACAACCACAATGTGGCTAATAGACGACTTAATTTCTGAATCAGAATATCTAAATGCAACAGAAAATTTACTGGAGCAAGGAATTCTACGGGTATAATTTAGATTCTACATTTTAGAACAACATAGTCAATAATTTTTTGTTCAGATGCTTTTTTCATTTTAAGAATTGACATGTAGAGTATTTTTTCTACATATTTTGGATATTTTTGCAATATGGATTTTTTTAATTCGACACGATTTTCAATATAGTAATTTGCCAATGGAGCATAGACATTTTTTCCGATTAATTTTTCATCATTAATTGTAAAACCACCAGACATCACAAGTTTCTTTACATGTTCTAATCCATAATGCTCAGAGGACCAAGTAAATTTCAGAATCCCTAATTTTGCAAAAGAAGCGCTAGGGAGAGTTACAGGTAATGCCAAAGTCAATAGTCCATCTGATTTTAAAATTCGTTTTGATTCTAAAATAAAATCTTTCAAAGGTTTGAAATGTTGTGAGGATTCTAATGCCAACACACGATCTACCGAGTTATCAGAAAAGGGTAATTTTGTAGAAGTTGAGTTGAGAAATTCGATATTTTTTTGTGGACCTGAAAAAGATAATTGATCATTATTGATGTTTACACAAAATAGATTTAATTTTTCATAATTATTTCTCCAAAAAATTGCTGGCGCAGATAACCCACTTCCAACATCAACAACATTTTTTGCATTTTCCAGCTCTGCCAGTTTACCAAAGTATGAACACAGGTTTTCTTGAGCAGAGATTGGTTCAGTTGTATTTTCCATCCAATAGCCAAAATTCAGCATCGACCCACCTGTTGCAAGTTGCATTATTGGGGAAAGAGAATTGTAGAGATTTACGACATCTTTCTCATTTTTTCTAATAGTCCAGAAAAAGACATCAAGGGGATTAATCAAGATCAAAAAGATTTTCAAATAAAGTTGAAATTAGATCTTATTAATTTCTAGGGTAGTCCTTCAGCATCATCAACGCAGTGCTTATGAACCCATTTATCGTCTTTGTTTTTGGCAATTTCTTTGCCTAATTGGATTTTATCCCCACACGATATACAAGAGGATGCAAATTTTGCTTTCATAATATCATATAGTACATCAGTGATAAATTTACTGTGTTGGAATCAGTGCTAACCAAAGATTAGCTCTGTATCATGTGTCCAATTGGAGATGTTTTATTAATTTGATCATAATAGTCAGAATATGAGTGAACCAGATTCAAAATTTTCAGAGTTAGTTATTGCAAAATGGAGTGATAGATTTTTTGCATGGTTAATTGATTTTTGCATTATTTCAGCAATTTCAATAATAATGGTTTCTTCAGTTTTTGGAACAATTGACTATGAATTAAGCGAAAAATGGATTTTGGCAGAAACAACATTCATTCCAACCAGTATCATCTTTTTTGTATATTGGACAATTTTAGAATATAAAAAAGGCCAGACAATTGGGAAAAAAATTCTAAATTTGAAAATAACAGACATGCATGGAAAACCACCCGATTGGAAAGGGGTCATGATTAGTAGTTTTGGCAAAACATTTCTTTTGCCATTAGATGTAGTATTAGGATGGATTTTTACAAATGAAAATCGCCAAAGAATTTTCAATAAAATAGGAGACACACTCATAATAAAAATAAAAAATCCAGAAGAAAATAATGAGAATATCAGATATAAAAAAGACTAAATTTTGTCATATTTTGTTATACAATTGTTTTACAGAATTAACCAGCAGATCTATTACCAACTTTGAGTCTTTTGATTTTAAGAAATGTCTGAGAACACAAAATGGTGGATTGGACTTCCTAAAGAATTGGAAAAAGACATAGAATTTGAAGAATAGAATAACACCATCCAAAATTTGAGATTAGATTCAACTATGTCAAAAGTAGTTATTAGAATTTTAGTGGGTATTACGCCAAAATAAATAAAACTATTGGGTCCAACCCCAAGCAATCAATTTTTGAATACTTGTTGTTTTAACGCAAGCTGGTTGTCCGTTAAGTTTGAAAACAAGTTCTAGTCCTTCTTTACAGACTACATTTTCAGGTACAACACCTTCGTGGATTTGTTTAAGTGGTGAAAGAACAGTTTCTTCCATTACTTCAGCTTCTAACACTTCATCTTCAGTTCCAGTCATTTCCTCTTCAGTTCCAGTCATTTCCTCTTCAGAAGATGTAGAGTTTGAGGATGTATCAGTAGTTTCAGTAGATGTAGAATTTGTTGATTCGGTCATATCGATAGTGTCAGTTGCATTTACAGTGGTTTCTTCCGCAAATGCAGAAGGATTAACTATCAGTCCTGTAACAAGTACAGAAAATAATAAAAACATACCAAAATTATTGCTCATAAATAATAGGAAAATAGAGTGTAATTTAAGATTTATGATAAATACAGTCCAATATTAGACTCTAAAAATTATTTTCTTAATGTCGTGTATAGCATTCGCTAGGAGGGATTAAAAATAAAATCATCAAAACAAAATGCATAGCATTCGCTAAGAATGATTAAAAATAAAATCATCGTACATGTCGTGTATTTGTTTCCACTTGATAAATTCAAAAATGAATTCATCGTGCATAGTCTCTATGTAAGTGGCTGAACCGGTGTGTTGGTCTGTTAGTAAAGGCTGGCTCACCACTCGCCGAAGCTTGTGATCTACACCACCTTCCTATCAACGCAGTCTTCTGCTGCCG
>JAIOPB010000058.1 GCA_021414105.1 Nitrosarchaeum sp.
GTTCCTTTTGACCACTTTGATGTAATTACATAGTTGAAGTCTTTTGGTAAGAATAATGAGAATAGTTGTTTTCCAGTGTACATTAATCCATCTTTAGTTTTTGTTGCAGGTTTTGGAAGTTTATCAGTAAATCCACCAAGCATTGCATAATTGTAAAACTCTTGTGGGGTTAGAGTAGTACCATCTTTTGTTAAAAGATATGCACCAGTAACAAAGTCTCTTAGGGCTCCAATTATTGGACCACCATATCTTGGAGAGATCAATTGATCTTGTACTCTCATCAATAGAATTGCTTCTGCTCTAGCCTCTTCACTTTGAGGGACATGAAGATTCATCTCGTCACCATCAAAGTCTGCGTTATACGGAGGACATACAGATGGATGTAATCTGAAAGTCTTTCCTGGAAGTACTCTCACATAATGTGCCATAATTGACATTTGGTGAAGAGATGGTTGTCGGTTAAACATGACAATATCACCATTAGCAAGATGTCTCTCTACAAGATAACCAATTTCTAATGTTTCAGCTATTGTAGAACGATCTTCAACAAAATCAAGTCTAATTTTAACACCATCAGGTCTAACGATATAATTTACACCAGGAAATTTGTTTGGACCATTAATTACGAGTTCTCTCATTCTTTCAATATTCCATTCAGTAACAATTTCAGGAATTGTTAGTTTCATTGCGACTTGTTCAGGAACTCCTACTTCAGACAAGTCCAAGTTAGGATCAGGCGAAATTACAGTTCTACTTGAAAAATCAACTCTTTTTCCAGATAACGATCCTCTAAATCTTCCTTCTTTTCCTTTGAGTCTTTGAGTTAATGTCTTTAATGGACGTCCTGAGCGATGATGAGCTTGCGGAATGCCAGAGACTTCATTATCAAAATATGTAGTTGCATGATATTGTAACAAATCTACTAAATCTTGAACAATTAATGGAGGAGTTCCAGCTTCCTTACTTTCTTTTAGTCTTTGATTAACTCGAATAATATCTACCATTTTGTGTGTTAGATCATCTTCAGATCTAATTCCAGTTTCAAGAATAATAGATGGTCTTACAGTTACTGGTGGAACAGGTAAGGCTTGTAGAATAAACCATTCAGGTCTTGCAGTAACAGGATCATATGCTAAAAGATTAAGATCATCATCAATAATTTGAGAGAATCTTTCTCGGATTGTAATTGGGAGTAATCTATGTTCGCCTATCTCTGTTTTTTCAACAAAAATAGTTGGTTTTGTAAAGATTAGTTCATACTGAGTTTTACCACAATGGGGACATTCTTTTGCTTTTTTTGCTTTTTCGATAATTTGTTCTGGAATACGTTTTTCTGAAATTACAGTGTATGCTGCATGTTTTTCTTTAATCTTTCTAAATTCATCTAGATCTTCTTGTGGAACTTTGAGTCTTGCACAAGAACGACAAGTTGATTGCAAAAGCTTGTAAATATTGTCAATAAATGCAATATGTAAAACAGGTTCAGCAAGTTCAATATGACCAAAGTGTCCGGGACATCTAGCAGCAGTGTTTCCACATGTCAGACATTTTTGTCCTGGTTCAAGTGTACCAAGTCTACCATCCATGAGACCTCCTTGAACAGGCATTCCGTCCTCATCATATGTTTCAGGAGCAGTAATTTCTGCAACAGAGTATTTTCGGATTTCCGTTGGAGACCAAACTGAAAATCTTATTGCATCAATTGATTTTATTGCTTGAATCGACATTATACTTTCTCCTTTATGAGCAATCTTGGAGCCACATTCAAACTTTGCATTTCTTGTAACAAAAGTTTGAAGGCATATGCAACAGATACAGATGAGACTTTAGCTTTATCACCGCAAACTCGGCATACATATTTTCTTTGTTTAACATCATGATATGCAACTAATCCACATCTTTCACAAACAAAAATGTCGGCTTTATCAGATTCATCAAGTAATCTATCTTTAAGAATCATTGATGCACCATATGCTATCAAACAATCTCTTTCCATTTCACCAAATCTTAATCCACCACCTCTTGCCCTACCTTCAGTTGGTTGTTTAGTTAACATCTGGACTTGTCCACGAGCTCTTGCATGAATTTTATCTGCAACCATGTGGTGTAATTTTTGATAGTATACTACTCCAATGAAAACTTCTACTGGAAATGATTTACCAGTTCTTCCATCATACATTATTTCTTTACCAGAATATTTGAATCCAGCAGCATCCATTACGGGTTTGACTTCTTCCATTTTTTCTCCAACAAATGCAGAACCATCAAATTGACTTCCTCTTAATGCTGCAGCTTTACCACAAATTGATTCCATGAACATTCCAACAGTCATTCTCGAAGGAAATGCGTGTGGGTTAATCAATACATCTGGCGAGATACCATCTGCAGTATACGGTAAATCTTCTGCCTTTGCTAAAATTCCAAGTACGCCCTTTTGTCCATGTCTAGATGCAAATTTGTCACCAATTTCTGGAATTCTCATATCTCTTACTCTAATCTTGTACATCTTTCCACCCTCATTGGATTGTGTCATTACAACGGTATCAACGACACCAGTTTCAGATGGTCTTACTCCAATTGAAGTATCTCGTCGGTAAGGACCCGTGGATTCAAATTCTCTATATTCTTCCATAAATCTTGGAGGACTAGTTTTTCCAATCAGTATATCTCCACCATGAACAGGAGATTCAGATGCAACAACTCCGTCCTCTTCTAATAATCGATAAGCTTTTTCTCCTTTGTATCCTCGAATATTATCTTCAGCGTTTGGAATTTCAAATGTATCACGCATTCCACCGGGGTATTGTTTTGCTTCAGCATCATAAATTCTAAAGAAGAAAGTTCGACCTAAACCTCGGTCAACAGATGCTTTACTTAGTACAATAGCATCTTCAATATTATAACCATCAAAAGGCAATACTGCTACGACACAATTTTGGCCAGCTGGTCTGTCTTCTAATCCCAATAGCTTCATTGCTTTTGTATTAACAATAGGTGTTTGTGGATACAACATCAAATGTTGTCTTACATAAGTACTGGTATTCATCATAGGAGTAGAAAATCCTAAACTTTGTTTTGCCATTGCAGATTCGTATGTATTTCTTGGAGATTGATTATGTTCTGGATATGGAATAATAGATGCACCAGCACCTAAAATTGCTGGTGGAAATACTTCAAGATGAGTATGTTTCTTTGCATCTTTTTCATCTAATGTAATATAGCAATTTTCTTCTTCATTTGCATCAATCATTTCCAATACTCCCATACGTAACAAATCAGTCCATGAAAGTAATTTCTTGGAAATTTTATCTAAAAGATCTTGTGTCAATAATGGTTTGTTATCTTTAATTATAATTAATGGGCGTAAAACGCGTCCTGCATTACAATTAACATAGAGTCTTTTTGTTGAGCCTTCAATTTCTGATTTATGAAATGAAATTCCAACATGAGGATGAATCTTGGAGTTTCTTCTTAGTTCTCTAAGAGATTCTGCTAGTTGAGAACCATCTTTGTAATATCCAATTAATCTACCATCAACAAATATTCTAGCCCCATCTTTTTTTACATCTTCTTTTGCATCAAAGAAATGAATTGTTCCAAGATCATAGAGTTTCTCAACAATTTCTTCTGAGGGAACATTTACAGAGATAATTCCAGAAAGTGCTAAATTCTTTACAAGACCACAGTTAGAGCCCTCAGGGGTTTCACTTGGACATATTCTTCCAAAATGCGTAGCGTGCAAATCTCTTGCTTCAAAGTTTGGTTGTGTTCTACTAAGAGGGGATTGGATTCTTCTAAGATGACTAATAGTAGAAAGATAATTTGTTCTATCAAGTAATTGAGTTACACCAACACGACCTCGGCCCCAGTTTCCTGTTGCAATGGCGTTGTTTAATTTATCAGTGATAATTCCAGGACGAATTGCTGCGGCAACTGCATTTATACCTCTTTTCTGACCAGATCTTTCTAATTGGTATTTCATATCTCGAACTAAATTTCTAAAAGCAGTTCTGAAAAGATCAGCTAACATTTGTCCTGCAAATTTGATTACTTTGTTTCCATAGTGATCTTTGTCATCAGGAGAAATCCAACCTAGTTTAAGCTCTAATAATTTACATGCAGCTTCGCCGAGAAATTGAGCTTTTTCCTTTCTATTTTCAGGATGTTTACCCAAGTGTGGCAATAATCCCCAATCCAAAAGTGTCTCTGCACGTTTAATTTGGAACTCCTCTAACATTCCAGGTGCAATTCTTTTACTGATGTAGACAATTGCGTCTTTTGCTGTAGGTACATCACCTGCTTTTTCAAATGAACCTTCTAATTCATTTTGAATTTCATCTACAAGTGAAACCGCTGCTGCAATCTCTCTATCAGATTCTAATCCAAGTGCTCTTGTTAAAGTAACAACTGGAATATCAACAGGAGAACCAGGAATTCGTGCAACGATTAAACCATCATTTTTCATAACTAGTTCTAGTTTTGCACGATACCCAACAATAGAAGAATAAACTTTAGCTTTGAAAACAGTATTTCCACCAACACTCTCTCTGTCAACAATTATTTTGTTGTATGAAAGATCTTCTAGTCCTACAATAACTCTCTCAGAACCATTTATGATAAAATAACCGCCAGGATCATTTGGATCCTCTCCATGTTCAACAAGTTTTTGAGTTGAAAAATTATGCAAAATGCAAGCATTTGATTTTGCCATTACTGGTACATCACCAATATGTACAAATCTAGATTCTAAGATTTTGCCATCTTCTACAACACTTGCTTCCATCATAACAGGTGCAGAGTAAGAAACATTTCTGAGTCTAGCTTCAGCTGGAGTAATATGATTAATAGAACCATCAAGTTCCATCATTCGTGGTTGTTGAAGCTTGACTTTGCCTAATTGGATTTTGTAAGGATATTCTGCATTTTCAATTTCAATTTGCCCGACTTCATTGATAATACTTTGAAGGCCCCTTTCTAGAAATTCATCAAATGAGTTAAGGTGTTGACGTGCAATACCTTCACGTTTTAATATATCTTGAATTACTGGCCAGCGTTTAACTGAAGGATCTGCCATCTAAACTTCCACCACATATCTATAGTAAAGACTCTCACCGGCAGTGGGGCTTTTTCTTGTGATTTTTATCATATCACCCGGTTTAACACCTAGTCCCAATATGGCAGGATCATTTACAAAAATTAACGGTAATTCAGTAGGTTTACAATTATATTTTTTTAAAACTTCTTCAGCTTCTTGTTTTGAAATGATTTCGTGTTTTGGTACATAGATATGATCAGGTACAAGAACTTGATTTTTCTTAGTTGCCATTTACAAAACCTCCATGACGAACATTAGATGTAACAGCAAAGAATACACACAAACTGTCAAAAACTCACGCTCAGGTTAATATATATCTAATCTGAAATTCGGCAAAAACCAGTCTTTTTTCTTTTTAGTCAACAATATTTTTCACAACCTTAAATAGGATAAATTTGAGCGTAAAAATGATGAATACTCATCTATCGGTGTTTGCCTTATCTGCAATTATTATTGCAAGTATTGGAATAGCACCAGCATTTGGACAAATAGCGGATTCAATCGTTGTTACTACAGACAAGCCATCATATGAAGACGGTGAAACAATCTTAGTAACGGGAGAAGTAAGAGAACTTCTTTCAGGATATCCTATTAGTCTCAGAGTAATAGCACCAAATGGCAACCTAGTATCAGTTGCACAAATCGACGTTGGTTCAGACAAAAAATTTAGTGCTGAATTAACTGCCGGTGGAGCACTCATGAGATCTGAAGGAACATATACGATTGCAGTACTCTATGGAACCGAATCTCGAACAGCTGAAACCACATTCACATTTGGCGGATCAACAGCAACACCAGGTGGAGGAACGAAAATAAAAGTTGAAGGTACTGACTTTACGGTCAACTACAAGATAACTGGTGGTAAGCTTGTTAGCATTACTCCTGATGTAGATGCACACTCACTGACAATAGCAATAACTGCAAGTCAGGACGGGTCACTTGAAATCACATTACCAAGAGCTTTGATTGATGCAAAGATGGGTGATCAAGATGATACATTCTTTGTCTTAGTAGACGGAGAAGAAGTAGACTTTGAGGAAACAACAACATCTACAGATAGAACACTAACAATACAATTCCCAGCAGGTGCTGAGGAAATCGAGATAATTGGTACTTTCGTAGTCCCAGAATTTGGTACAATCGCAGTTATGATTCTAGCAGTAGCAATTATATCAATAATTGCAGTCTCTGCAAAATCAAGACTAAGCATTATGCCAAGATACTAAATTCATCTTTTTTTCTCTTTTTAAAAATATATATAAATACCAAGTAACCGTTTCCAAATTAGAATGAGTTTTAAACGTTCAACAACATCAATGACATTAGCCCTAATAGCATTGTCAATAATTTCAATAACTTCAATTCAACAGAATGCTTTTGCTCAAGAGACAGGAATGTCAGTTTCAGCTATAGCCGCAGAAGGTTCCGATACAATAGCAGTTAGTGGACATACAATGTCACAAATTACAGACATAACGTTTACAGTAATTTCTCCTAGTCTAAATGTAATTAGTGTCGGTCAATTAACACCTGATGCAAACGGGGACTTTGCCACAGAATTCAAAGTAAGTCCAATATGGAAAGAAAGTGGATTTTATACAATTAAAGTTGAACAAAGTCCACATGGAAGTTCATTGTATAAAGCATCACTTCGTGTTGAAATAATCAATGGCAAAACTTCAGAAACCGATGTAACTGAATCCAATTTAGAAACAGGATTTTTTGAACCAAAACCTACAGAAAGAAAAGGCTTGTTAATTAAAGAATCAAATGCAATAGCAGGATCTAACATAATTACAATAATGGGAACTACAGATAGTGCAAATAGTATTACAATTAAAGTAATGGCACCAAATGGAAACGTAGTTGTTGTTGATCAATTTGCACCAATTCTAGATACAAACAATCATTTTCTTAAAGACATTACAACTGGGGGTCCATTATGGAATCAAGATGGTCAATACACAATTGTAGCTCAACAAGGTGACGATCCTAAATACAAGTATTCTATTGAAGTCGGAATAAAAGACGGTGTTGTAATCCCAGAATTTGGTACAATCGCAGTTATGATTCTAGCAGTAGCAATTATATCAATAATTGCAGTCTCTGCAAAATCAAGACTAAGCATTATGCCAAGATA
>JAIOPB010000007.1 GCA_021414105.1 Nitrosarchaeum sp.
ATCAACTACTAATCATCATGTTGTCTCTATTCGAGGTGTGTTCAAGTTTAAACATTCAGGACCAATTGATTTCTTTAATTTAGTAAATGAAAGTGTCGATAGATTAAATAATCTAACGGTAACAATATGTGGTGGTATAAATGAGTCAGGATGATTTTCTAAAAATCAGATCTCCTCGAAATATTGATAATTTTCTAAAGGTATTTCTTCAAAAAGTTCCTGATGGTTATAAGATACATTATACTAATTTACAATATCCAGAACAACAAAAAAAGAGTACTACACCTTTAGAGGAAGAAGTACATTTAATGAGTGATCGACAACTTGCCTTAGAGTCAAGAGTAGAGTCATTAGAATTTAAGTCAAACATTGCATCCATTCAAGATAAAATAACTAAAATAGAAGATTTTACAAATAAAGTATTTTCAGACATACCTATAATTGTAAATGCTTCATATCGCCCATCATCATCAGGGCTTATAATTTTACTAATTCATAATTCAGATGATGTTTCAAGTGCAATTGATCAAATTCAAAAAGGAATTTTCAAATTAGAAGAAGCTTTTCCAAATATTTATTTTGAACCTTGGGTTTTACATGTAACAGAAGTTCAAAATCAACATTTAAAACAATCTAAAACAATCTTCCAACGATAATTAATGGTTTCTAATAGTTGGTATGTACTACAGAGTACACATAATAAAGAAACTTCAGATGATCTAAATCAACTAGTTCAAAATAAACACCTAGATTGGGAAATTACCACTTTATTTTATTCTGCATTACATATAATCAATGAATATTTTCTACAACGTGGAATACCATTACCAGATAAACATGACCAACGAACTCCATTAGTCAGAAATACTCTTAATCAGATTTATCCTGAATATCAAAAATTACTAATATTGAGTATACGAACAAGATATCTTGTAAATTACAATTCTATCAAGCCAAAAGAAAGACAAGACGCTTTAGATTGTTTTAATATAATATCATCACACATACGTTCAATTATTTGATAGTATTGCTAATACCAATAAAATTTCAGCAACCGATAGGTAACAGAAATAAAACAACCGACAACGAAACAGTACCTAATTTCACCATAGTTTTATATTATGCCCTAAGAAAATCTCGATACAATGGAATACGTTTATGCTGCTTTACTTCTTCACAAGCTACAAAAAGAAGTTAATGAAGCCAACATCAGCTCAGTTGTTAAAGCATCTGGCGCCGCAGTTAATGATGCTCAAGTAAAAGCACTAGTTGCAGCTTTGGCCGATGTTAACATCGAAGAAGCAATCAAAGCCGCACCTGTAGCAGTAGCAGCAGCCGCTCCGGCAGCCGCAGCAGCAGGTGAAGCAAAGAAAGAAGCACCAGTTGATACAAGTAAAAGCGAAGAAGCCGCAATGGAAGGTCTCTCTTCTCTATTTGGCTAGACAACTATTATTTTTTCAATTTAATTTTGGTTTTTATTTACATCAATGTTAATTAACAATTATCCATTTTTCATTTTAATTGGTTGATTTTTCAATTCCCGCTCAAGTTTTCATTTACATTCTAGATTTGTTTGGTACGATGGCTTTTGCAGTAACTGGTGCGTTTAAGGCAATTGAACACAAATCCGATATTGTTGGAATTTTACTATTAGCAACAATTACTGGTGTTGCTGGTGGTACAATTAGGGATGTTATCATGGGTCAATTCCCAAACTCTCTTTCTGATCCAGTATATGTGATAATTACAGTGCTTTCTGGCGTCTCTATTTTTTTCTTGTATTCACATCTCCAGAAACATTGGAATTTGTTTTTGAAATTTGATGCTATTGGATTGGGGGTTTTTGCAATAATTGGGGCAACATTTGCTTATAATTTAGTCGGGCTGAATTTTCTAGCAATAATGCTTGCAGGAATGCTTACTGCAGTAGGCGGTGGAATACTACGAGATGTCTTTGTCACTCAAGTTCCAATAGTTTTTGTCAAGGAGTTTTATGTTTCTGCAAGTTTTATTGGAATTGTTGTTTTTTACTTTACATTATATTTTGGAGGGGAATTATATTCTGCAACAATTTTGGGAATAATTCTAACTACCACACTAAGATTGATTGCAATGAAATTCAACTGGAATCTTCCCAGAGCTAAAGGAAGTTCGGATTAAGACGCGGCGTAACCTTTTGCTTTAGTAGAGACTGATTTAGCTTGACTATGAGCTTTCTGTAATATTGGTTCCTTGGTTTCATCTGTCATGAATCCTGATTCAATAGACACAGAACGTGCAGATTGAGCCGCTTTACTGAGAATTTGGTTAATGTTCTCTGCAGTAACATATGCTGCTTCAATAGATAGTGAAATTGCTTCCTGATGGAATTGTGTAAATGCGTTTCTTACTTTTGCAACATCTACAACCATCTCTTCTGCTGCATATTTCAAACCCTCTTCTAATGCTGTATAAAGTGAAATTCCTGCCTCTACTGGTTTGATGTCTAGTTTACCAAGTAGTGCGGCTAATTTTTCATTGATTGTTTCTCCTTTCTTTACTGGAGTGGTATCTTTTTGAATCCAAATTGTACCTTGATCAATCTTTGTCGGGATTCCTGCCTCTTTGAATTCTGTAAGCATTGGTCCTGGTGCGATTCCTGTATTTTTTGCTGGCACCACAATGTCTACACTTGCAATATCTCCACCTCTTGCTGCCATCATAATTTTATTTTTTGACAGTAACACATTTAGCTTAAATGGTGACATGTTGGTAAACAGAAAAAGACATTGACCTGTGAGTTCTTCTGAAATTCCTTTGATTCCTGCAATGTTTAATTTTTCTAATGCTTTTTGTGCAACTCTGTCTTTTACACATACAAACTCAACTTCACCTTTGAGTGCTTTTCTTAGTGGAAGAATTTGTGATGCTCTAACTTTGTTTATTTTAACGATAGCTATAACTTTGTATTTTTTTGGAACTTCGAGTAATTGCTGATACATCTGAGCTTTTCTTTTTGGATATGTTGTTCTATTTTCATGCATTCTTCTTTCTTACCTCTTCTATTTGTTTGACTGGTTTGCCCATTGTAGTTTTTATGATTACCCTTTTGAGATTCTTTTCACCACTTGGTAATTTCTTTTCTACTGCACTTAATACTGCATGTGCATTAATTGCCAAGTCTGCATTTTCCATTGACTCGTCTCCTATCTTGCATGACATGGCTAATGATGCTCTTGATCTAACTTTGATTGATGATCTAAATCTTTGTAAAAATGATTCAACTGAAGCATTAAATGGAACTGGGGTTGGCATTTTTCCTCTTGGACCTAAAAGTTGACCTAACACTTTACCAACTACTGGCATGATTTGAGTATCTGCTAAAAAGAAATCATATTTGTTAATGAATTTTCTAGATGCTCTTTTGTTTGCTGCAAATCTATCTAATTCCTCTGATCCTACAACTGCATCTGCTTTTGCTTCCTTTGCTTTTTGACCCATATCTCCAGTAGCCATAATGCATACTGTAGCTGGTGAACTGGTTTTTGGAAGTTGGACCACTTCATTAAGTGCAAAGCCTTTTTTCACATCAATATCTTTGAAGACAATTATCATTTCTACTGATTGTTTGAATTTCCTTTGTTTAGTGCTGGTCTTGGCCTGATTAATCATTTCTTCCAGCTTAGCCTCTGTAATCATTATGAAGATTTCCGAGAAAGCCTACTTAAAATCGTTTAGAGGCTATGAATTATGATTCTTGTATTATTTTAAAAATTTACACTTTTTGAAGGTTATACTTGTAATTCCAAAGTAAAATTCCCTCTGAACTTACATTTATTAAATCATCAAGCCAATTTTCGAGCACATTGCAGCGATTTGATGAACTTGATATGAAATTGCTTTTTGAACTAACCAAAGATGGTTCTATTTCTGTACCTGCACTGTCAAAAAAACTTGGAATCAATGCATCTGTTCTTTATAGCAGAATAAAGCGATTAATGAAAAAAAAATTAATCAAAAAATTTACCGTAGTAATAGATGATTCTCTTTTAGGAATAGGTGTTAAGGCATCTGTTGGAATCAACAGGGATCCAAAACTTAAGGATAATATTCATAAAAAGATGATGGAAACCCCCGAAATCATATCTATTTCAGAAGTAACTGGTAGGTTTGATATTATTGTCAATGTACATGCAAAAAATTTAGAAGCACTACATTCCATAGTTATAGAGAAAATAGGAAAAATTGATGGTATTATAAACACAGAAACCTTTGTCGAGTTACAAAAAACCGATAAAGATCCGGTTTATTCTATCTTGTAATTTATTTTAGTTTTGCATCCCACTTGCCTTCATTAATTTCGGCAGTGATCTCTTTTGGTGACTTTCCTTCAATCTTAATTCCGAGTGATGAGCATGTTCCAATTATTGTTTTTGCAACAGATTTTAATGAAGATGCATAGGATTTCTCTAATTTTGTATTTGCAACTTTGATAACAGAATCTATGGTTATATCGCCTACCCATGTTGATCCTGCAGTTCCTGTTCCCTTTTGAATTCCTGCTTCTTTTAGCAATAGTGCAGCTGCAGAAGGAATTCCAATCTCTATCTCCCATTTTTTTGTATCAGGATAAACAGAAACTGTTACTGGCACTTTCATTCCTTCAAAGTCTTTTGTCTTTTCATTAATTGCCTTGATTATTTCCATAATGTTGACTCCTAATGGTCCTAAAGCTGGACCTAGTGGTGGACCTGCTGAAGCCGCTCCGCCGGTTACAAGTGATGATACTTTTTGTGCTTCTACCATATTTATCAGCTTTATACGAAAAATTTAATCCTTCCTAAGACTCACTTGACAGTTTTAGATAGTTGGCGTCGACAGTTACTGGTAATTGATAAGATGCGTCTAATAGAACTACAGTTGCTTCTTCTTTGTCTACATCTATTCTAGTGATTGTGGCTTTCATTCCTTTGAATGGACCGCCTGTGATCTCAACTATGTTATCTACTGCTAATTGTGAAACTGTGGATTTCTTTATCAAATATCCTTCAATGTCTTTAAATTCTAATTCTCCTCTAAGTTGACCGCGAATATGTCTAACTCCTTCTACTGCCATGTATGCATCGCTGGGATTTATTGCCTCGATTACAACATATCCTTTTAGATTATCTACTAGCAATACTGACTGGATGTTGATTTTGTTGGCATTTGCTTTTGCTTCTAATAGTCTCATGACTACTTTTTCTTGACCTCCAGTGGTTCTTATTGCAAAAAGATGAGATTTAATTTCCTCTGACAATTTTATCTACCAAATGTAATTACAGAAAAGACAAACTGAATTGTAAAGCCAATAGCACCAACTCCTGCAATTCCTATTAATACTAATCTGAGATGCTGTTGATACTCTTCACGATCTGGCTTTTTAGCCATTTTCAAAGTATTAGCCATATTTTTTAAAGTCTGCTTAGGGTTCATTGCTGGAAATTAATAAGGTGTCCTTATATCTCTTATCTCATGGAACTACTGGTCGCATATCGTGACGACCCTGCGGGATACAATATGGCAAAATTTCTTTCTCAAGAAATGACACAAGACGGTGAAATTTATCGAGGCAAGTACTATGATTTGTTAATAATTCCGACTCCAGCGATTTCTGCTGATTGGCTAGAAGAAAAATATGGTTATGATGGATTTATTTTTCTCTCAAAACATGCTGCAGAGTCTGGTGTTTTAGCTCTTACTTGTCATAGCACTGGTAATTTTTCAGAAGCTAAATTCGGAGGAAATGACAGACAAATAGCAATTCCTCATCCATATGTCCAAAAAGAATATCTTCAAACACTCTGGAAAAATAAATCCAAGTTCTCAAATTTTCAAATTACAATCGAAGCTACGCATCATGGCCCTACTGCATTGACTAAACCTACTATATTCATTGAAATTGGCACAACAGAAAAACAATGGACTGATGTTTCTTTGTGTAATTTAGTTGCTGGTTTAGTACATAGTGTGATGACTAAAAATATCAAGTCCTCTCCTGTGGCAATTTGTTTTGGAGGTACACATTATCCTGATAAATTTACCAAGGAATTACTAGAAGGAAAATTTGCACTTGGAACTGTTGTGCCAAAACATGCACTAGATAATATCGACGAAGATCTGTTTTTGCATATTTTAAAGCAAAATAAAATGGCAAAAACTGCTCTTTTGGATTGGGGAGGACTTGGATCAAACAAACAAAAGTTAATTAATTTTCTAAATAACTCAAATTTTGAGATAATCAAACTTTGAATCTTGATAAAAAAATCTACAAAAAATTACTTGAAGTACCTAAAGGAAAAATAACCACATATGGTGAATTGGCAAAAGCTGTTGGTTTGAAAAATGGACAAAGAGCAGTTGGTAGAATTATGAACAAGAATCCTTACCCAGTAATAATTCCCTGTCATAGAGTTGTAAAATCTGATGGTAAAGTTGGTGGATATGCATATGGTGAAGAGATTAAATCTGATATGTTGACTAGAGAAGGAATTATAATAAAGAATGGTAAAATTTTGGATTTAGAAAATACGATTTACCGATTCTAACTTTTTCTCTTGGAAATAGTTTCTTCCATCAGTAATCTTAGGTGGGCCTTGTTTCTTACAGTGTTTCCGCCTACTTTTTTGTAAAGTATCCAAAATTCTGGATTTGTCAGTTCTTTTCTATCTTTGGCAATTTTTAGCAATCTTCTTAATGCGCGAACTTTGGCAACGTAGATACTTTTCTTTCCCACTCTTGCACCTTTTGTACCTTGTTTTGACCCTTGCGTTGTTCCCCTTTTATTTTTTTGAGCTTTTTTAGTATGCGCTCTTCCTCTTGAAGTTCCAACAACTGATTTTATCTTAATTTTTTTTGCTGTAATTAAACTACGAATATTTGCTCTTGTAATTGCATCAGCTACATCATCTAGGTGATCTGAATCAAATTTTACTCTGTGAATTCCAACCCCGGTAACTCGTGCTACCAGTCTTTTTTTAGCTCTAAGATTTACTACCACTTGCACTCACTCTCGCATTAAAAACTTTGAATTTACTTTCCATTGCTTTTGCAATGATTTCTTTTCTTTTTCTAGTACCAACACCGTGTCCAAATCTTA
This sequence comes from Nitrosarchaeum sp., assembly GCA_021414105.1. Lineage (GTDB taxonomy): Archaea > Thermoproteota > Nitrososphaeria > Nitrososphaerales > Nitrosopumilaceae > Nitrosarchaeum. Next base: position 7,118 of record JAIOPB010000007.1, read on the forward strand.
CTCCATCTGTTTTTGGGTTTAGTTTTTCCAAGTCACTTAATGTATGAACTAGATTATCTGTATATCCTGAAGGGTGTAATCCTTTTGCCTCTTTTGGTCCTCCATAACCTACTTTGACAAGTCCTGGACGACCTCTACTTTTTTGTTTTCTTTGATGATGATCAATTCCTTTTGGTTTTCTCCAATTTGTCTGAAGTCTAACATAACGCCAGCTTTCTGGTCTGATAAATTCTGGATTGTGTTCTTTAACTTCTTGTCTTTTAGCTAGCTTCTCTTTATTGATCGGCATCAGTTTGATTCTTGAAATTTTAAATAAATACGTTCCTAGATGAAAAAAATCATCTGATAAGAAAGAGATAATAAGGAAAATTAAGGCGGATCGAAATATCTCATGATTAAGCCTGGGATTATTATGATAATTGTTGATGGGGGTTACTTCCTCTGACCGAAATAGTAGGTCCTATTAAAACTGACAAATTTTTATCACAAATACAAGACTTTGGAATAAACCCCTCAAAAATAAGCCGTAATTTGAGCGTAGATGATCTAGTCAAAACTGCTATCACTCGAAACGAAGGAGTGATAAATTCTACTGGGTCTCTTTCTGTAAATACTGGAAAATATACTGGAAGATCTCCTGATGACAGGTTCATTGTGTATGATGATAAAACCCGTAACACAGTTGATTGGGGAAAAATTAATCATCAGTTTGCAAGTGACAAATTTGAAAAAATTCTTGAAAAAATGAAACATTTTGTAGATGGAAAAGATCTTTTTGTGTTTGACGGATTTGTAGGCGCAGACAAAGAAAATCGATTATCTATTAGAGTAATCAATGATCATGTTTGGCAAAGTCTCTTTGCAAGACAATTATTCATAAGACCCTCAAAAGAAGAATTGGAGAATCATGAACCTGAATTCACTGTAATGTGTATTAATGATTTTGAAGCAATACCTAAAGTTGATGGGACAGCATCAAATGTTTTCATATTGATTGATTTGACTAGAAAAATTGTTTTGATTGGTGGAACTCAATATGCCGGTGAGATGAAAAAATCCATGTTTGGCGTAATGAATTTTCTCTTACCTGACCGTGGTATATTCCCAATGCACTGTTCTGCAAATATTGGAAAAAGTAGTGATACTACCTTGTTTTTTGGGTTATCTGGTACTGGAAAAACTACTCTTTCAGCTGATACTAATAGAATATTAATTGGAGACGATGAACATGGTTGGTCTGATAATGGAACGTTCAACTTTGAAGGAGGATGTTATGCAAAATGTATCAATCTTAGCCAAGATGCAGAGCCTGAAATCTGGAACGCAATAAAACCTGGGGCTGTGCTAGAAAATGTTGTACTTAATGACAATACTCCTGATTATGACGATAACAGATTAACTGAAAATACACGTGTCGCATACCCCTTGGATTACATTCCAGGTGCAGTAATTCCAAGCGTAGGCGGGCATCCAAAAATAATTGTATTTCTAACTGCAGATGCTTTGGGTGTTTTGCCACCTATCTCTAGACTAACAAAAGAAGGCGCAATGTATCATTTTATGTCTGGTTACACTAGTAAACTAGCTGGAACTGAACGAGGAATCAAAGAACCAAAATCTGTATTTTCTGAATGTTTTGGTGCACCCTTTATGCCTAGACCTGCATCTGTTTATGCCAAGCTACTTGGAGAAAAAATCATTGAACACAATACCGTTGTTTATCTTGTTAATACAGGATGGTCTGGTGGTCCATATGGTATTGGTACAAGAATCAAGATAAAGTATAGTCGAGCAATGGTTACTGCCGCTCTTACTGGTGCTCTTGACACGGTAAAGTATCGACATGATGATTTATTCAATCTAGATATTCCAGTCGAAGTTCCAAATGTTCCATCTGAAATACTTGATCCAAAAAATACTTGGTCAGATAAAGAATCATACAAACTTTCTGCAAAAAAACTAGCTCAGATGTTTGTTGAGAATTTTAAGAAATTTCATGATGTTTCCCCCGAAATACTAAACGCAGGTCCTAAATCTTAATCTGCAGATGTTTTTCTTATTGCTATAACTCCAACAATTCCCACAATTATGATAATTCCTGAAACTATTGCTATTTGTTTTTCTGGAATATCTAATTCAAACTCATCCTGATCTTCATTTATTGAATTAACTTCAATAGTATTATATGCATCAAAAGTCTTTCCATCTACTTTAATTTTTGCATCAATCCAATATTCTGCATTTTCATTGACTCTTATTGATGCATCTCTTTCTGGAGTTGCTGTAATGGTTTCTGTTTTTCCATCTTTACTATTTATCACTGAAATTTTTGCAAAATTCCATTGTTCTGGATGATAAATTGTAAAGTTAAGTTTATCCTCTTTTTGATTTACGGAAATTGAACCTTCAGTATAATGTATTAAAAAAGGAATTACGTATTTTATCTCATCATGATTTATGATTATTTTTCCTTCATGTTCTCCATAATTTTGTCCAAGAATTTTTATTTTAATTAGTAAGTTATTTTCTTCTAAACTATGTGCAAATTGTATGAATTCTGGTCCTTCAAATTTTACTTCTAAATTTTCCAGAGTTCCTTCTAGAAGTTTTAATTCTAATTGTTTTTGAGCAGTTGGCTTATCTGAAGATAAGTTAATCACAAAGTTTGGTGGCGTGATAATTAATTTTGCCTGAAAAGCCTTTGCAATATTTAGTCTACCTGAACCTGAATCATTTAATGAAAATTCTTGACCATAGGCATCAGAAACAGGCTCAGTTGTAGTCAATAACAATGACTTGATTTCATGATGGTGTATGCTAGGATATTTCTCAAGTAATAATGCAGCTGCTCCACTCACATGTGGTGCTGCAAAACTTGTCCCGCTAGTGAAATTATACCCTCCATTGATTTGTGTTGTGTTGATATATGCACCTGGAGCTACAATGTCTGGTTTTATGTAAAATGGCGAAACAGGTCCTCTTGAACTAAAATATGCAACAAAATCTGGATTATAAAAAAGATGTAAACTAGCTTTGTTTTCTTCTTGAAGTGATTCTTTGATTTCTAATCCTTCTTTTCTATCCATTGAAACTACTGGAATTTGTGGTTTATAGTCTGATTCCACAAATTCATGTATTAATTCCCCTAGAAAAATTCCTGGTTCATTATTGTACACTATCAAAGCTTTTGCTCCTGCAGTTACTGCATTTTTTTCTTTTGTAGAAAAATACAAAAGGTCTCCTTGGATGTCACTTCCTCTTTCTACAAGAAGAATTGAATCTGTTGCATTAATGTCTTTAAGATCTTTTTCTTTTCCATATCCTCCAAAGATTATTTTACCTACAATTGGTTCATTTAATTTTGAAGATCCCACCATGGGAATTACTGTATATGGTTTTTCATTAACTTCTAATGTTGCAACCAAACTTGATGTTAAATTATTATACGTTGAACCAACTGTAACAGAACCGTAATTTCTTCCTGGACTACCAATTGTTTGAGGTGTTGGGCCATCATTTCCAGCAGCAACTACTACAAAGATTTCTTTTTCAAGCGCTCTATTTACAGCATGTTCAATACTTGCATTTGTTTTGTTTACACCTAGACTGATATTGATTATGTCTGCACCATCTTCAATTGATTTGTCTATTGCTTTTATGATCAAGTCTGATGATACTGCTTCACCATTCTCTGAAACTTTGTATGCTAAAATTTTTGCTTTTGGAGCTACTCCTATCAATTGTCCATCCGCAGCAATTATTCCGGCAACTTGTGTTCCATGTCCATTTGTATCAAGTGGAGGCTCACCTTCCTGAATGAAATTATATCCTCCAATTACCTTTCCATCTGGTCCCCATCCAAAAAGATCTGGATGGTTAAAATCTATCCCTGTGTCAATTACTGCAATTTTGATTCCATTCCCATCAATTCCCTCAAGTCTTGGAATTGCTCCTCCAATAAACGGGACACTTCTATCAAGATAAGTGTGAGAAATATCATTTGATTCAAAAAACTGCAAACTAATCAAAGATGCTGAAATAGTTACAATACATGCAAAAACTATCAATAGTTTCATATTTTTACGATATTTTTAGCAAGTAAAAACCAATTGGCTAGTAAAGCAATAAATGGAATAAATGTTGAGCCATCTACATGGGAAAATACACACTTCCAAAAATACCATATGCTTATGATGCATTAGAACCTCACATTGACGCAAGAACAATGGAGATTCATCATACAAAACATCACCAAACATACACAGACAAACTTAATGCAGCACTAGAAAGTTGTCCAACTGAAATACAAAACAAAGACATCTTGGACATTTTGTCTAACATTAATCAAGTACCAGAAGGACAAAGAGGTGCCATTAATTTCAATGGTGGTGGATATGATAATCATCAGCTATTTTGGAACAACATGAAACCAAATGGAGGCGGAGAGCCTGGAGGATTAATTGCAGATGCAATCAAAAATTCCTTTGGAAGCTTTTCTGACTTTAAGGAGAAGTTTTCATCTACTACTGCAGTAATTCAAGGCAGTGGTTGGGGATGGTTAGTATACAATCCATCAACTAAGAAGGTAGAGTACAAGTCTATGCCAAACCAAACTAGTCCAAGAACAGAAGGATTAGTACCGTTGCTTGGTTGTGATGTTTGGGAACATGCATACTATCTGAAATACCAAAACAAGAGACCTGACTATATTGCATCTTGGTGGAATGTAGTTAACTGGGATGAAGTAGAACACAGATTCTCCAAAGCAAAATAAAGTTCTAATCTTTATTTTTTTTATTATTCCATGAATGAATTTATAACCATCTCAAGATGGTTTGTTGTAAATGAGTGAAGAACAGGCACAACAATTAATGCAACAAATGCAAATGCTTGAAACTTACTTTACTGATTTGTCACAACGCGAAGGAACTCTTCTTAATGTTCTAAGAGAAGCTATATCTGCAATTGAATCGATAAAATCCCTTCGTCAGAAACCTAATTCTGATACTTTGGTACCGATTGGAATGGGCACTTATGTACAAACAAAAATTTTATCTAATGACAAAATTGTTTTGAATATAGGTGCAGGAATTGCTGTGGAAAAAACATATGATTCTACTATAAACTATCTTGAGGCACGAATTAAAGAAATTGAAATCGCATTACAAGATACTTCTGCCAAAAAACAAGAAGTAGTTGCAAGATTGGAGCACGGTAAAGAACAAATGAATCAACTCATGCAAGACACATCTCAAGATATTTCAGGATAAAATAATGTTTGATAACCTTCGTAATGCATTTTCAAATGCAGCGAAAAGTCTTGGTGAAAAAGAATTAAATGAAAAAGATATAGAAGAAATTCTTTTTGAGTTGGAACTCTCTCTTCTTGAATCGGATGTAGCTAGCGAAGTGATCGATTCTATAAAAACAGACTTAAAAAATAATCTAATTGGTTCTAAAGTAGCTAAAAATGAAATTGAAAAATTTGTTAAAGACAGCTTGATTTCTAGTATTTCGTCATTGTTTGATGCTGCAGGCACTGTTGATCTCTTTGAAAAAATTAATGAAAAAAAGAAAACTGGTAATCCTTTTCTCATACTCTTTGTAGGAATTAATGGAACTGGGAAAACTACTTCTCTTGCTAAAGTAGCTCACATGTTACAACAAGCAAAATACTCTATAGTGGTAGCAGCCGCTGATACATTTAGAGCAGGAGCAATAGAGCAATTACGTGAACACACAAATCGTTTGAATCTGAAATTAGTTGCTCAAAACTATAATTCTGATCCTGCTGCTGTAGCGAGAGATGCAGTTCTTTATGCAAAATCACATAAAATGGATTGTGTACTAATTGATACTGCAGGTAGAATGCAAACTAGTAAAAATTTGATGGAACAAATTGCTAAAATCACCAAAGTAGTAAATCCTGATTTTAAAATTTTTGTTGGTGATTCTTTAGCTGGAAATGATACTGTAAACCAAGCACGTGAATTTTTTGAACACGTAAAATTCAATGGTTCAATTCTAACCAAAAGTGATGCTGATGCACGCGGTGGGGCTGCATTATCTATTGTGAAAATTACATCTACTCCTGTACTTTATGTTGGTGTTGGACAAGAATATGCAGATCTAAAACCTTTTGATAAAGAAACTTTTCTAGAAACTGTGTTTGGTTCATTATCAGGAGTAGATATTAAAAAAATTTCTTCTGAACCAAAACTAACACCAGAACCAAAACTAACACCAGAACCAAAAATTGATTCTTCTGTCAGTGATCCTTTTGCAGGAATTACTGATGCTGATATTTTCAATTATTCGGAACTATATGATATTCCTCCACCAGAAAATGATAACGAAGCAATTCAACTTGGTACAAAAATTCGTGATTGGATTAAACAGGGACGACCAAAATCTGAAGAATCCAAAACAGATAAGAAAACAAAATTTGATGAATTTGATGAACATTTGTCTAAAAAAGAAGAAATTAACGATGGGAAACACAAACAAGATAAAGAAGAAGAAAAATCTAAAAAGAAACGAGGTGTATTTGGATTCTTTAAGAAATGAAACTCAAAACAAAAGATTTACTCACTTTAGCGGAATTGACCCCGAAAGAATTTATTCAATTAATTGATTACTCTGTTATACTAAAAAAAGAACTAAAAAATGGCAACAAACCTTTATTGAAAAACAAAACACTTACTATGATTTTTCAAAAACCGTCCACTCGAACACGAGTAAGCTTTGAAACTGGTATGTATCAATTAGGTGGTCATGCAATAAATCTCTCATCACAGGATATGCAATTATCACGTGGTGAATCAATAGAAGATACTGCAAAAACTTTATCGAGATATACTGATTGTATCATGGCAAGAGTTTATGATCACGGTGTACTAGAAAAATTATCTAAATCTTCTAGCGTACCTGTTATCAATGGTTTATCTGATTCTTTTCATCCATGTCAAATCTTAGCAGATTTTATGACAATTAAAGAAAAAAAAGGAAAATTCAAAGGACTAAAAATCGCTTGGATCGGTGACGGAAATAATGTATGTAATTCAATGATCTACGGATGTGCTTTATCTGATGTTCAATTATCGATTGCAACTCCGAAAGGATTTGAACCTGATAAAACGGTCGTTAAAGAATCTGAAAAGTTTATTGATATTGATTTAACAACAGATCCTCTAAAGGCAATTAAAAATGCAGATGTTGTAGTGACTGACACATATACCTCCATTCATAACAACGATCCAAAACGAATCAAAAAATTTATCCCAAAATATCAGATCAACCAAACTTTAATGAGTAATGCCAAAAATGATGCAATCTTTATGCATTGTCTTCCTGCAAAACGAGAAAGTGAAGTTACATCTTCTGTAATTGATGGTCCTCAATCTGTTGTTTGGGATGAAGCAGAAAATAGACTTCATACTCAAAAAGCTTTACTTGCTTCCATAATTCGCGCTTAACGTATATAAGTGCAGTTTCAAACTCGTGTTCTATAGATGGCCTATTCAAATATCCTAAGAAGACTAAGAGAGGAAAAGACCAATTACAAAAAACGTGGAACCTTATTGATAGGTAAACGTGATTTCATTACAGTCAATATTACTAATGAAAATACTCAAGTCCAAGTTTTAAAACCTGGCATTCAGAAACATTTCCATCAGATGATAGAATTAAGGGAGAACATCTTACAGTAAAAAATGATACTACAAAAATTAAATCTGCTATTGATAATGAGGTCAAATAGAAATGAGTCAAACAACACAAAGTAAACCCTCTGGTAGAGGTGGACCTGGAGGTAGAGGTGGACCTGGAGGTAGAGGTGGACCTGGAGGTAGAGGTGGACCTGGAGGTAGAGGTGGACCTGGAGGTAGAGGTGGACCTGGAGGTCAAAGAAAAAAAGTAGCTTCTGGAGAAATTAATTCTATTGAAGAAATTATTCAAGATGGTTTAAGAATTCAAGAAGCTGGTATCATTAAAAAATTATTACCTGATTTGAAAAGTGAAGTTATTGATGTAGGTATTATTCAAAAAATGACTTCTAATGGGCAATCTACTAGATTCAAAGCAATTGTTGCGACAGGTAATGAAAATGGTTACTTGGGAGTAGGTCAAGGAAAATCTAAACAAATGAGAATTGCAATTGAAAAGGCAACGAATCAAGCTCTTCTTAATGTGAGCCCAATCAAACTAGGATGTGGCAGTTGGGAATGTAGATGTGATCAAAAACATTCTGTTCCATTTAAAATTAGAGGAAAAGGTGGAAGTGTTACCATTGAAATAATTCCAGCTCCTCGTGGATTGGGTTTAGTAGCTGGCGGTAAAATTAAACGACTATTGCAATTAGCAGGTCTTAAAGATGCATGGACAACTGCAAAAGGTTCTACACCAACAATGAATTCTACTTCTAAAGCTATATTGGACTGTCTAAAACAGACATTTAGTCAGGGTTGATATAAAATGGCAAATGCATATCTTGTAGTTAGAATAAAAGGTCAAGCTGATTGTCCTTATTGGGCAACTACTACTATGACTTTGCTAAAATTAGATAAAAAATATCGTGCTACAATTTTACCTGCTAAAGAAAATACATTGGGAATGTTAAACAAAGTAAAACACTATGTCTCTTGGATTGAATTAGATGCTAGTTTAGCAAAAGAACTCATTGATAAAAAAGCAAGAAAAGACGGTTATCAAAAAATTACTGCTACTGATCTTAAAGAACTTGGATTTGCCAGTACTGAAGCACTTGGTTCAGCATTAGCTGAAGGAAAAGCAACTCTTTCTAAACTAAAACCTCTAAAACCTTGGTTTGCTTTAGCTCCACCAAGACATGGATTCAAGCGAAGTACCAAAAAACTATATGGACAAAAAGGTATACTAGGACAAAATAAAGACCTCGGAACATTGGTAAGGAATATGATGTAAAATGGCAACAAGATTAAGAAAAACAAGAAGATTAAGAGGTGGACGACATATGGGATGGGGACAAGTAGGTCAACATCGTGCAAGTGGTCACAAAGGCGGTCTTGGAATCGCTGGATTACATAAATATCATTTTAGTACTTTGCTAAAAGAAAACCCAGATCATTTTGGACATGATTCTACTCACCCACCTCACCCAATTATCACAAGAAAATGGGCCAGTGTCCGTGATCTCGATGACCTATTCTCAAAATTTGGTAAAGAAGAAGGAGGAAAGAAAATCATAGACCTCATAACTGCTGGATATGATAAACTCCTTGGTGGCGGTAAGGTATCTAACCCATACACCGTCAAAGTACCAAGATTTACTGCAACAGCAGAAGAGAAAATAAAATCAGTAGGGGGAGAGGTGCTAGCTGATAATGGCTGAAGGTAGCGTAACTACTCTTATTAGAAAAGTTGTTTTCAAAGCAGAACCATATATTCCTCAAGTACCAAAACCAAAAAAAAAGATACCACTACAAACTAGATTAATTTGGTCTGGAGTAGTATTGTTAATCTACATGGTTATGGGGCAGACTCCATTATTTGGAGCAACAGCACCAGCGTTTGATTTTCTACAATTTGCCAGAGTCATTTTTGCATCTCAGCAAGGAACACTTGTTGAACTAGGAATTGGACCTATTGTCACTGCAGGTCTCTTGATGCAATTGCTTAAAGGTTCAGATATTCTAAAGTTTGACTTTAAAAAACCAGAAGAAAGAGGAGTATTTCAAACTGCTACTAAACTAGTAACCTACATTGTAATTGCAGCTGAATCAATCGTATATGCAACTGCTGTTTATGGTCCAGGTGTACCAGAACCATATGTCTTGTATGTTATGATTGGTCAACTGATGGCTGCATCAATTATCATTATGTTCTTAGATGAATTAATCCAAAAAGGTTGGGGTCTAGGTAGTGGAATCAGTTTATTCATTATGGCCGGTGTAGCTCAACAAATTTTATGGAATTTATTTAGTCCATTGCCAGCTGGTGATGGTGGTACTATTGGTATCATACCCTATATTGCTCAATCGATGATGACTGGAGATTTATCAAATGTATTATTCCGTTCAAACCAACTGCCTAGTATTTTTGGATTATTCCTGACTGCCGGAATACTCTTGATTCTAGTATTTACTCAAGGCATGAAAATTGAGATTCCTATTGTTTCTACAAAATACAGAGGATTCTCAGCAGTTTATCCAATTAAAATGCTGTACACTTCAAACATTCCAGTTATTCTGGCATCTGCTCTAACTGCAAACGCTGTATTTATGGGTCAGATGCTATGGGCAAACTTTAACCCCAGAAACAATAACGTGTTCATGAATATTCTGGGTCAATTTGATCCTACTAGTCCTTCTACTCCAATAGGAGGAATCATTTACTATGTTACTCCTCCAAGAGGATTAGCTGTTGCAGCTTTGGATCCTGGAAGAGCTATAGGCTACATACTGTTTATGGTTGGAATTGTAGTTTTATTTGGCAAACTGTGGGTTGAACTAGGAGGTTTATCTCCAAAGAGTGCAGCTCAAAACTTACTTGATGCAGATGTACAAATTCCAGGATTTAGAAGATCAAATGCACCTGTAGAAGCATTACTGGCCAAATACATTCCATCTGTTACAATTATCGGTTCTATGATTTTGGGTTTATTGTCTGGGGTATCTGATGTTTTAGGAGTGTTTGGAGGTGGAATTGGAATTTTGCTTATGGTGGATATTCTTATCAACTATTACACTCAACTAGTAAGAGAACAAGTAGAAGTTGTAATGCCACGTCTTGGTGCTTTACTTGGCAGAAAGTAGAAAAGTTGTAGTGGTAGGAATACCTGGTGTTGGAAAAACTTCTTTGTTGCAAAAACTAGCTGAAATCTTAAAAGATCATAACAAAAGTGTTAGCGTTAATAGTTTTGGAAGTATAATGTTTGAAGTTGCCAAAGCAAATGGCATTAAAGATAGAGATGAACTCCGAAAATTACCTCTATCTGAACAAAAAAATCTTCAAAAAATCACTGCTGAAAAACTTGCAATGCTAAATGACGATGTGGTAATTATTGATACACATGCTTTTATTAATTCTACTGAAGGATATTATCCTGGATTGCCAGAACATGTTTTGAAAATCCTCAAACCTACCAACTTTGTATCTGTTTCTGCAAAACCTGAGGAAATTTACAATAGAAGAATGAAAGATGATACTCGAAATAGAGATCAAATTTCAATTGATAATATTAAAAAAGAATTAGACGTACAATCTGGTATGATTTCTGCATGTGCTGTATTTTCGGGCTCTCCTGTAAAACACGTGCTTAATCTAGAAGGAAAGATTGATGAAGCAGTTGATAAAATAATTAGAGCATTAGGACTGTAAGATGGATTTTACTTTTATCTTGTTATTTTTGGATTCTGTATTCCTTAAAGATGATGGCATATTTGGATTTCTTGGTGGCGGTGGTGGTCAAGCTGCATTAGGAAGTGATGATCCAATTGTCAAAGGTCTAATTCTAACTGCATTTGCAGTAACTGGCTTTGGAATTTTATTGAATCTCTTTAATGCCGCAGTCAGAAAGAAAATGGTTGATCAAACAAAACTACAACGAATAATGAAAGAGACACGTTCTTGGCAAAAGGAAAGAATGGCTGCAATGAGATCAAAAGATCAAGATAAGATCAATGCCCTAAATAAAAAATCATCTTACATGAACAAAATGTCTATGGAAATGATGCAGATGAATATGAGACCTATGTTAATTACATTTGTTCCTTTAATTTTGATATTTTATCTTGTCTTGCCTGTGTTATTTTCACATATTGTGGCATTATCTCCAATTTCACTAAACATAATTCCTGGTAACTTTTTCCATCTTACTTGTACTGCAGCGCAAGCAGCAGAGCCAGATGGTATATGTGCTCAAAAAGAAAATGCTCTGTATCTTTGGGCTTGGTATTTTCTATCATCCATTGCGTTTAGTGGCATCATTATGAAACTAACAAAAACATCCATGAGTCCCAGTTGACTAAATCAATTGTAATTTCTGGTCCTCCGGCTGTGGGAAAAACAACTGTAGCTAAAGGATTAGCAGATGAATTTAATCTGACGTATCTTAGTGGTGGTGATATTCTGAAAGAAATGGCAAATGAACAAGGATTTGATGTAGTTGGTGATGATTGGTGGGACACTGAAGATGGCATGAAATTTCTCAATCAAAGAGAAAACAATTCTGAATTTGATAAGAAAGTTGATGATAAATTAATCCAACTTTTTAACACAGGTGGAATGGTCATAACAAGCTATACTCTCCCATGGTTAGTTAGTAACGGTATCAAAATTTGGTTAGCTGGTTCTCATGATAGCAGTTCAAAGAGAATGCAAACTAGAGATAATATGACTTCACAAGAAGCATACGAAATAACAAAAATAAGATATGATAAAAACCGAGCATTATACAGGAAATTATATCATTTTGATTTTGGAAATGACATATCTGTATTTGATAAAATCATTGACACTGATAATCTTAATGCAACTCAAGTAATTAATATTGCAAAAGAAACCGTGAGAAAATTATTATGAGTCTCAAACAACTTCAGAATTTGATCGTAATTGATCAGGATATCACTGATGATGCATATGGAACATATTATGACAAAAGAACTCTTGAACAATTACTCGATTATGGTCTGATAATTTTAGATAAACCTCCAGGCCCTACTAGTCACGAAACTGTTGCTTGGACAAAAAGAATCTTGAAGATTCCAAAGATTGGTCATAGTGGGACTCTTGATCCTCAAGTTTCAGGAGTATTGCCTTTGGGTCTTGGAGAGGCAACCAAGGCACTTGGTGTATTACTTTATGGTCCAAAAGAATACCATGCACTTGGAAGATTTCATTCACTCCCATCAAAAGAAAAACTCGATGATGTACTTGATATGTTCCGAGGAGAAATTTTTCAAAAACCTCCACAACGTTCTTCCGTTCTTAGACAAACTAGAACAAGAACTATCTATGAGCTAGAAGTACTCGAACAAAAAGAAAGACTACTTTTAACTCGTATATTATGCGAGGCTGGAACATACATTAGAAAACTATACTATGACATTGGAGAAATTCTTGGTCCTGGCGCTACTATGATAGAACTACGAAGAACACGAGTTGATCAATTCTATGAGTCTGATGGACTGGTAACGTTACATGAACTTGCAAATGCTTTTGCACTTTGGGAAGAAAAAAAAGATGATACTAAACTTATGAAAATGATTAAACCTATCGAGTATGCACTCAGCGAACTAAAATCGGTAGTTATTCGTGATTCTGCAGTAGATGCGTTATGTCATGGCGCACAACTTGCAATTCCTGGTATATTGCAAATTTCTCCAAATCTAAACAAAGGCGACATTGTAGGAATTTATACCCAAAAAGGAGAAGCTATCGCTTTGGCTGAATCCATGATGTCTGAGGCAGAAATACGTGATGCAACCAAAGGTTATGCTTTTGAGACAAAACGAATCATCATGGCTCCTAACACGTATCCAAAGAAATGGAGAACCAAATCTCCCCCAAAGGATTAAAAAATCAAACAAAAACTCTTGAGTAATTGTTAGCAAAAAGTCTTGTAATTTTTATTGGTGTTGGTGTTTTGGCAGGTTTTGTATTTGGGTTTTATCTGCTTGATATGAAAAATACCAATCAGCTTGTATTTGTTGATGGCTCTTCAATTTCTATAGTGACAGAAAAATCTGATTTTAAGAAAGGTGAAGAAATTAAAATAACTATTATAAATTCTGGAACGATACCACTGACTTTTTCAGATACATCTTATGGCTTAAAGATAAGTGGATTGTTTGGCATTATGATGTATTCTCCTCCTGCATCACAAGTAATTACAACCTTAAAACCAAATGAAGAAATTGTATTTGTTTGGGATCAAATGAAATCTGATAATTTACCAGTTTTAGAAGGTCTTTACAAAATCAGCTCAAATGGAATTGATTCTATGGGAAACAAAGTAGAAAAATCTATTACTATTAACATTTGGAAGTAAATTTTTGTAATTCCAAGTAACACAATATATAATCAAATTTTCACGAATTACTTTGTCGAAAGACAAGTGCCGGGGTCGCCTAGCCTGGTAGGGCGCGCGCCTGGAAATAATTTACCATAAAGCGCGTTCTCGCAAGGGAACGGGAGTTCAAATCTCCCTCCCGGCGCCTTCATGATTCGAACTAATTCTACAAATCCTACTCTAAAATTGTAATGCCTCTTCTTGTACTGCTTTTATTCTGAGTTAAAATAATTTCATAAATCCCGCTAGAGATTTTTATTTTAACATGACTCATCATAAAATCTGTTTTACTGGATATTTTCTTAAAAACCAAATCATGCTACACATAGCAATCAAAGTAAGTATGACACTATACACAACTGCACTGGCAAGACCATTACTGTCCCACAAAAATCCAAATAGCACGTTTCCCACAAAAAACCCTGAACCAATAACGATGCTAAAAAGACCAAATGCGGTTCCACGTAATTCAGATGAAACATATCGTGGAATAACTGCACGTTGTACTGTTTCTGAAATTCCCATGTATACTCCAAATACTCCTGCAAGCAAATATGCGTAAAGTGCATTACCTGACAAAACTACCATCAATATTGAAGATACACCAAAGACACCATATCCAATTAACAACACTTTTTCTTTTCCTATCTTGTCTGCAAGAAAACCTGATGGAATCCCAATTATTGTATGTGCTATGTTAATTACCGCATACACTATTGGTATGAGATTTGTCTCAACTCCAATATCTGATGCTTTGAGCAACACAAATGAAAAATTAAATGCCCCCAGACTGAATATGCAAGAAATAACAAGTAGTGTGACAAACGATCTGTTTCCATAAATGACTTGTTTCATGTTTACAAAAATGTTTGCAGTGGGTTGTTTTTTGATGGCAACCTCTTTTACAACAAATATCAAAATTAGAACTGCTATTGCTCCAGGAATTAGAGACATGATAAACACTCCCCGAATGTCAATGAATTGGAGTAGTGCAAACGCTGCAACTGGTCCAACTATGGCACCAGCTTGATCAAGTGTCCTGTGAAATCCAAACGCCTTACCGGCATTTTCAATAGAGACAGAATCTGCAATGAGTGCGTCTCTTGGTGGGGTTCGCAGTCCTTTGCCTATTCTGTCAGTTGCCCTTACTACAAATGCATCTAACCATCCGCTAGAATCTGAAAAAAATGGCTTGCTTATCGTGGAAAGCCCGTATCCTGCTATGATGAATGGCTTTCGTCTTGTTGTTTTATCAGATATGGAGCCTGAAACTATTCTAAATGCATAGCTTACCAATTCAGCAGAACCTTCGATTGTTCCAAGAACTGCCCTTGATGCGCCCAAACCAACTACAATAAAAAATGGCAAAATCCCCAAAATCATCTCAGTGGAAAAATCTGTAAAAAAGCTTACAATCCCCATTGCATAGACATTTCTCATTCCACTTGGTTTATTTTGGTCAGAATTTTTAGTCATGTGAATTATATTTTTCTATACTGAAATAAAAAGAGATTTTACACTAAGCGTAATTTTTAGTATTTTACTGATAACTTTGTATTCTTTTTTTAGTTTTTTTCATTAGTTTCTTTTTTGATTTTATCTATTGAAATAACTAATCCTTCAACCTGGCTGTTGATTACTGAAATTTTCATCAAGAGTGCATCATTTTTCCAATCAGAATCATCCTTGATGTTTTTTAATATTTTTTTGTAATCATTACATTGATTCACAATACTTTGACCTAATAACGGATCTTCAAACAATTCCCCAATATACGCAATGTCACTTTTTATGTGTAGAATTGTAAAGTACTCCATAATTTCCAAATTTTTTCTAGATGATAAAATTATGCTCTGTTTAATTTCTTCTGTGCCCTTATTGATATAATTTTCTAACTCTTGTCTTAGTTCATAATGATTATTCAGTATGACTTCCAAATTAGTTATGATCCTATAACTAAATACCTTCAGTCTCTTTTGCTCTCGTTTATAATTTCGTTGCTCAATGTTTTGTATGTTCAAAACCAACTCCGTAATTTTCTCTTGTTGTTCTTCAGATTTTTTTAGTTGGTTATTTGAATAAATTAAAATGGCAATTGTGATAGATGTTCCAATTCCAGTTTCAACTACTGATGTAGTCCAGTTTGTTGAGTCATTATTGCTAAACAAAGGAACATTAAAAATTAGATGTGTTAGAAACATGGTCAAAATCATGACTATTGGAGTCAAAATGAATAATATTTTTATTTTTTGATTTACTGGATTTTTCTTTTTTTGGTTCATTATTTTACAAAATATCTTTATTTTCCCACATATTCAATATTCCTCAAATTTTCTCTTTTCTTAAAACGGCAAATATCCTTAGGTTCTACTGGTTTAAGGATGCACCAAAATAAGACATTGCTTAACATTGTTAATCGAAAGTTAATAGCATTCATGAACAAACTAGGATATGGATAATTCAACCCATCTGATTTCAGAAAAGATTGAAACGATTGAAAATGACAATAAAGATCGAGAAATTTCCATATGCGAAATAATGAAAAACAATACATCAAATATAATCCAAAAACTAGAAGTAGAAATTCCCATTATTTTTCAAAATTATTCAGATCTATATTCCCGATATCTTCACTCAATACAAGATCTGTTTGGAGTTTGCCATTTGGCGGAAAAGCAATATTTTGACAAGATGCATGTTGATCAAAAGGTCTTGAAATCCTTTGATGAGTATTGGAAATTCATGACAAATATTGCTGAATCACAAATTGATTTATCTACAGATTTTCTAAAATCTTATGTCCAGTTTAGATTATCCCTTATTGATTCTTGGGATGAATACGCTCACGCTACAATGAACACATATGCCAAAATGCTATCTCGATTTATTCAAAAATAAAGTAATTTCTAGTGGCGATTTTTTAATTTAGGTTTATCTGGTCTTTCTTAGGATAACCTGCATTAGCACTTCTTTTGTATATTCGATTCCATGTTCCTCATCAGTATGCTTGCCAAATTGAGATATTACAGAATCAACTTCTCCATAAGCTACAAAATCACACTCAAAACCATAATCACTGCAACAAAGTTTTATCACCATACTAAATTCCTGCGATTATTGCTTTTTTGCTCTATCATTTCTAGTGCTCTTTTTCACGTTTCGGTTTTGAGTGAGCTTTAATCATATGCTTCTTTGTTCTTTCTGCATCCGTAAATTCCATTTTACAAATATTACATTTATTTGTAAATTGAGGATTTTTTCTAAATACATTTTTCAAACTAGGCACACCTATTTTCTTTGAAATTCGTATTTTTGATTCCATGCCATATCAAAAAATTATTCATATTAAAACATCACTTAACAATGTTAACTCGAATTTGATATCGTGAATTTGTTTAATACAAAATATGCAGAAGCATATCTGGGAAAAACATTATCTGTGTCTTGGGCAGTAAATGAAAACTAGATGATTTCCGATTCATAAATTCTGTAGTTTTTCCTTGGAGTAGATATGTTTGCTTCTGCACGTTTTGTATTTTTAATTTTAGTATTTAGGGTATGCTTAACATTGTTAATTGTTGAAAAATACCGGTAACATATTCAATATTTATTCTAGATCTTGTCATGAGAACATACTGCAAAGACATTCTTTTTTCTGTTTCAAAGAAAACTAAGTTCATGAATTTGTCGTACTAAACCTGAATCTGTGTTACAGCAAAAACATCAAATCTGAATAAAAAATAAAAAAACTAATCTATGCTAAAAGACTAGTTTTCTTTTCTCTTCTAATGGATAAAATGATGTATGCTGAAATAGCTATTATTCCGCCTTGAAGAACTTTACTTAGGATGTCAATAAAGCCGACATCGTCTTGCTGACCCACAAATGGAATATCTGCGGTTCTAGACAATACATAAAGACCTATCAGAGCCAAAGAACCCCCTATTGCCAAAGCATAAGGCACCTTGCTTGTGTGTCTGGTAATAGTTGCCCACAATCCAATTGGAATATACGCCGCACCAACTGCTGCAAAAAATGCAGTTTCAATAAAAGCGCCACTTTCAAACTCTTGTGGATTCCCAGCATTTTCTTCAAACTCTTGACTGGCTTCGGCAATTTCTTGAGTAGATACAAAAAGATACAGAGATCCTGTAGCTAACATCAAAAATACCATTGAAATTATAGCTGTTTTCATTGCTTTTGATTTCATGATTTGTATATGGAAAATTGGATATAATAGATACCGATCATTTTCAAAAAATGAGAATGGAAGATATTAATTAAATGCAGATTTGTAGACAAGAGAAAGATGTCCGAGGAAATTCATTATGCAACAATGGCAATACATTTGATCGTAGGATTTGTACTTGTGTTTTTGGCTGCAAGAGCATTTAAGAAAACAAAATATCCGCCAATGGCATTACTTGTACTTGGATTTTCTTTAATTGTTATAGGTGATACAATAATTGGAGATGTAGTAGAATTTCTGGAGCAAGGTGTTTTTGGTGAAATCTTAGAGGAAGGTGTTGAAATTGCAGGTTTTATTATTTTAATATTAGCGGTGAAACGAAGCTGAAATGGACGATGCAAGTGAGATCTTCGCCACAATATCTGACGAACAGAGTCGAGAAATAATAAAACTAGTCTCAAAGACAGAACTTACCATTCAACAAATTTCCAATATGCTAAACATTCCATTATCTACCACATATCGGAAAACAAGAAAATTAGAAGAATTAAAGATAATCAAGAAAACTAAAGTAATTCGAACACTTGAAGGTCTTGATGAAAGTTATTACAAAAACTGGATATATGAAATCGTAATTACCTATAGGGATGGAGAACTATCCTACAAATTAGAACATGTAAAGATTGAAGATAAAATTGTAAGACTCTGGCAAAAGTTTTCAGAATGATTGACCATTCTCATCAAATGATAATGGACGTTATGATATTATATGTAGAATTTGATATATGGTCATGAACAAAAAAATTTTAGTAGGAATTGCAATTGCAATAATTGTTGTTGCAGTTGGAATAGTAGGCATAAAAGCAATGCTAGGTGATGAATCTACAGAACTACCATATGAAGAAAAAATCGAAAAAACACTAAATATTCAGGAATCCGCCGAACCTGGCGAATCTGCAGAAGAAGAAGCACAAGAATACGAACCATAGCAAATTGACTATCTCCCTTTTTCTATAGGTATGTCCGAAATACACTCCTTTTTGGAATTTCATTATTGCTTAGTTGTACAAATTACAATGATCAAAGAATTAGTATATGAAAAGAATCTTATAGATTAATTAGCTGTGTCATTAAAAAAAACCATGACTGGAAAAAATTATCGAGATAAAATTTACATTATAAAAGATATAATCAGTCTTCTTACTGAATATGGCCAGCTAAATCAAACAACACTTATCAGCTATAGTGGCCTAAATCTAAAAAAACATAAACACATTCTTGATACTTTAGAATCACGAGGATTCATCTCAAAATTAATTTCAGAAAATGACAAGCGTCCAGTTACAATTTATAAAGCCACAAATAAAGGAGTTGAGTTTTGTCAAACAATAATAGCACCATATGAAGAATTATTTCCTAGAAAATCTAACTCAAATCCAACTAACTTAGGACTCTTGCTCTTCATCTAGATTAAACTCTGAGGAGATCTGATTATCTACCTGATCCTTTCTTTGAATGTATCTAGGATATTTTTTATTCCAAGATTTGAGCATTAAGTATTGACGTATACCTAACACGAGCCAAGATATTGAAATTATAATTATTATGACTAGTGATATGGCAAGAAAGATTCCAAACTCATCATATTCATCCAGTATGAAAAAAAAGTGTGGATGAAGAATCAAATATAATGAAAGACCTATTGCTAGTGGTGCCAAAATCAATGCAGATATTGATATTCCTAAAAGAGTTTTCCCTATCTGATTTATCTTATCAATGAATCCATCCATTACTTCAATTATGCTAAAGCGGGATGAGTCGGAATTTTCTATATTTGGCATGTTTATCCTATTTTAATAATTTTTGAGGTCATTTTACTATAAAAGTTCCGCTCATTTCAGGATGTAATGTACAATGAAACGTAAATTCACCTGTCTTGTCGGCAATAAATGTAATTGATTGAGATTCAAAATAACTCAAGTCTTTTGTGTGGACATTAAATTCATTCATATTCAAATTATGTTTCTGGTTATCTTGGTTGATCATATGAAAAGAAATCAGCTCACCACGACTTACTGAGACTATTGGTTTTTGACTTGGTGTGAAACTATTTTTTCCACCTTTTGTTGAAGATAATGCAAATATAGGACCGTGTTGTGTTGGTATTGATTTTACATAAAAGTTTGCTGGCGCTCCAAATACAGGCGATGTTGCATTTACAGGAATCATGGAATTAACAATATAATATCCACCAACTGAACAAAGCACAACAATACCTGTGATTGTAAGTATTGTATTTCTTCCTAATTTAGTTTGGTGTTTTTGTTTTACCAATTGATTGCATGACATTTGCCGCTATTTAGACGATGATGAACAAAGTTAAGTATATTATAAAAACAAAAAAATCAAAAGCTCATTGAGTACAAATGCATCACAATTTATTGTATCAAAATATCTATCAATTCTGTAATTTCAAAAAACATGGAAAAATTATACCTAATTCTTTTATAATTGAACTATGAGAAAAAACAATTAATATCAAAATACATTATGTGATAAAAATGACTAACACACAAAAACTTCTAATCGGAGCCATAATAATTCTTGGAATACTTGTGGCAATAACTCTTCCACCATCTATGGAATTTTATTTTGAAAAGAAAAATCAGCTAGATACAAATGAAATAGTAGGTCTCAAAGACATAACTCCAGAGAGCAAAACTGATGAAATAATAAAGGAAATTCCACCAAATGACAATTCTCAATATGAACAAAGTAATACAAATCTAGGTATAATTTATCAAAACTCGGAAAATTCCGTTGTACAAATAACCAGTACTGTCATAGAGACTAGATCAAATATCATCATCAATGGCAATCCATTAGAGCAGCAGTCATCTAGGCTAGGCTCCGGATTTGTGTATGATAGTGAAGGTCATGTTATTACAAACAATCATGTTGTTTCAGGCGTATCTAATGTTGATGTTACTTTATCAAACGGTGACACTTTTAATGCCAAAGTAATTGGTACTGATGAATTCAATGATATTGCAGTATTGCAAATAACTGATGATTATTCTAATGAACCAATAAATCCAATATCTTTTGCTGATTCATCTCAAGTTCATGTCGGTGATCAAGTGATTGCCATTGGAAATCCATTTGGACTAAGCAATACTATGACAACAGGTATAGTAAGTCAAATTGGAAGACTGCTTCCAAATAAGGATCTTGGGTTTTCTATTCCAAATATCATCCAAACTGATGCTGCAATTAATCCCGGAAATTCAGGAGGACCTCTTTTGGATAACAGTGGAAATTTAATTGGAATGAATACCGCAATTGAATCTAAAGTAGGAGAGTTTGCAGGTGTTGGTTTTGCTGTTCCATCAAATACCATTAAAAAAGTTGTACCAGCATTAATTGAAAAAGGAAAATATGATCATCCCTGGTTAGGAATCTCTGGAACTACTCTCTCACCAAAATTAGCAGAAAAATTGAATCTACCGCAGAATTTTAGAGGTGCTCTAATTAATGGTGTTGTAAAAGATGGACCTGCAGATAAGGCCGGAATCAAAGATGCATTGTATACTGCAGACAGAGAAATAGCAAGTGCAGATATAGTAATTTCAATTGATAATACACCAGTTAAAAGAATAGATGACATTATTGCATATGTATCAGAAAATAAATCCGTGGGAGACAATGTTTCTCTTCAGGTCTATAGAGATGGCAATGTAGTTGATATTGACATTGAGCTTGGTAAACGAACAATAAATAGTGAATAGTTTTACATATTACCACTAGCTCAGCCTATCTTCGTGCTATGGTTGTATTATCCCTTTGAATGGTTTTCCAAGTGATGATCTTGATAGAAGTTAAGATATCTATTTCATCTCGTTCATAGGGTACAAAAGAATGGATGATTGGTATTACAGTTGGAAATATTAGAAGAATTGATATTTATATAAAATTAACAAATAACTGAGTTGCAAATTTCATTTAGTATAGATAAAAAATTAATACTTTTAGTAATTATGGTATCTGTAATTACGCTTTTAATCACCGCCTATTTGAGTTTCAACTATGGAGAACAAATTCTAAGAGAAAAAGCTAATGATCTACTAATTAGCGAGTCTACAGCACGTGGTAATGCTATTAGACTTCTTTTTGAATCACAAATTGACCAAAATCAAATTTTAGCAAATGAATCAATGATAAAAACTCTGGTTAATGAATTAAATCAAACACCTGAAAACGAATTTGATAAAATAAGAGAAAATAAACTTGGGAACTTTCTTACTCAAATTCAAGCATTTCAAACACGAGTTGGATTTTCAATGGGTTTTGAAGATGTAAAAATTATAGGGGCAAATGGAAAAGTTTTCTTTTCACTTAGTAAACTAACTGATAATAATTTCCTTCATGATCCTTTATTTCAAAAAGGATTGAAAAAATCAACTATCGATTTTGAACCAACTAATACTGGTAAAAAAATGATTATAGTTTCTCCAATTTTTGCTCCAGATAGTAAAAAAGATGATGAACCAATAGGAGTAGTTATCTCAAGAATGCGAACTGAATCATTAGATGGTATCTTAGCTGATAAAAGTGGATTGGGTGAAACTGGAGAAGTTTATATCGTAAGTGATGGGTTTTTGATGTTATCTGAATCTCGATTCATAGATAGTGCTATCTTCAAACAAAAAGTTGACACCATTCCAGTTCAAAAATGTTTTAGAGAAGGCAACGAATTTGCAGGATTTTATCCTGATTATAGAAAAATTTCTATCTATGGCTCTTCATATTGTGCTAATGATTTGGGGTTTGTTTTGCTTGCAGAAATTGACGAAGCGGAAACAATTCAACCAATTTTAGTACTTCAAAATAGAATTTTTCAAACAGGTCTAATAATTACTGCTGTAATGACCATTATTGCATTTATACTTTCAAAATCTTTGTCTCGACCTCTAATAAAATTAAAAAATGCTGCAAACCAAGTTGCAAGCGGAGATTTTCATATTAGAACTAATATTACAACAAGAGATGAAATTGGAGAACTATCATATGCATTTGATTCCATGACTGAAAAACTTCAGAGATCGTTAATTGAAATTAAAGAAAAAGAAGATGTCATAAAACAACAAGAAGATATTTTATTACAATTTTCTGATCATAGTGAAAAATACTGTGTTTGTATGGTGGATATTATGAATTCAACAAAAATTACTGCTAAATTATCTGAATCAGAAACCAGTGAATTTTATGATCTTTTTCTAAACTCTATTGCTGGAATTGTAAGAAATTTTGATGGTATAGTAATAAAAAATATTGGGGATGCGTTATTATTTTATTTTCCAGTCATTCCATCAGAAGAAGAATCTACATTAAAGAAATGTCTTGACTGTTGTTTAACTTTAGGTGAATCACACGATGATATAGCAAAAAAATTAGAAAACCAAAAACTACCTGTTTTTGATTATAGAGTTAGTTCTACTTATGGAATGGTTAGAATAGCAAAAACATCTACATCGTCCATTAATGATATTTTTGGAAATACTGTAAATCGTTGTGCGAAGATAAATAGAATTGCTCCTGCAAATAGATTGATTATTGATGAAGAATTTTATGATAGTTCCAAAATTTTTGATGATTATACATTTAAAAAAATAGATAGTGATGTTACCGCTCCAGAGGCAGGTTATTCAGGATATCTAGTTTCTAGAAAGCACATACCCGATAATATTAAAAATTAAACAATGGTTCATTTTTTTATAATGCCAATTTTTCAATCATATCACTAAATTTCCAAGGTCCACATTGCGCATCTGATCTTTCACTCTCAAACATTCCTTGTTTGCTTAGATGATTTACAACATACATAGAAAATGGCAAAGCCCCTGTAGCTCCGGGAGAATTATAATTCAAAATATGAAAAGACATTGAATCACCTTCTAAAATTACATCTGGAACAAATTGCCCATTCTCATTTATTACAGATGATCTAATTCCTGCAGTTCCTCTCTCTGTGATTTTTTTTGCATCAATTTTTGGTAAGAATCGCTTAACTCTGTTAATCATTGCTGATTTTGACATCGCGGATTGAATTTCATTTATTGCAAGTTCTTGGAATTGTTTATCAAATATTGTTTTTCTTGCACCAGTTCTAAGCATCTCTAATATTTTTGGAATGAATTCTTTGATGTTCTCTGTTTTATTGTATCCATATGGACTAAACACTGGTACTGCATTTGGCCCAATTTCACAACTTCCATCAACTCTGATAATCCAATGTGGATCTAAAAATGGATAATCTGGATATTTTGGTACTGAATACACACTTGTTTTTGTCAAATTATTATATTCTTTTGGTGTTCTCCAATACTCTCCTCTGAAATGCATATCTGTAAATGTCTCTGCAACACCAATTTTGTGTGCAATGTCTATCGCTTCTCCTCCTGCTGCATTGATAACAAAATTTGCAAAAATCTCATAATCATTATTTAATGTAATTTTCCATTTATCGTCAATTTTTTTGATATTGGTTACTTTGGTGTCTAGCATAAAATTAATTCCATTCTCTCTGCTATCTTTCATTACTGCCTCAGTAACTTTAGAGTAGTCTGTAGACCCATCTTTGTACACATAAAGTGCAGATTCACATTTTATTTCTGGTTCTATTTTCTTTAATTCATTTTTATCCATCAATTTGATATCGTTATCCTGTAATCCGTTTTGTTTCCCCCATTTGAAATATTTCTCTAATACTTTAGTTCCTTTTTCATCTAAAGATACTTCTATCACTCCATCTTTTTTAAACGGGAATTTTTTTAGTCTGGAATACTCTTCTAGCATTTCATATCCATGAAAAGTTGTTTTTGCAAACATCTTTTTCTTCTCGGGATTGTATAGATATGGCGCATGAACTTTTCCTGTGTTTCTACTGCTTGTGTGAAATGCAACATTGTGTGCTTGTTCTATTATCGCAATCTTTTTTGTTTTATTTAGAAAACCAAGAAAATAAGAGATTGAAGTACCTAGTATTCCGCCACCAATAATTACTAGATCAAAATTATGTGCCAATGCATTTCCCTCTCACATTAGTCAATATTAAATTGAATATATGGTAATCAAGATTAATATCATATAAAATCTGAATTCTAATTGTGTTACCTGATAGATGCTCTATTATGGAAAATGGAAAACAATGTGTAAATCCACCAGAATTTGTGGTATCTGTCGTGGTAGAAAAAGATGAATACATGGTTGGAGTCACATGCAATAAACATAAACAAATAGTCTCAGGAAAAATTCAATCTCTCCAGAATGAAGATAAAATACCTCGTGGAAAAATCAGTTTTTTACCATTAAAAGCAGTTGGAACTGACTGTATCCATGGTGATCCAGATGATTTTGTCCATTTAGACATTAATAACACTAAAAATTGAAATAATTTCTTTTTAATTACATTATATTGCTTTTCGATATCTTAACTGATTTATTAAAAATTAATGACGTTTTATTGATCATAAAAAACAACGCTGCTGTTTCTGAGATTAGAGGCGATTCTTTACACATTAAACAGAAAGACAAATGGATTACAATTGGTGATAATGATGGACCAGCTCACATACACATTAATACTGAATTGATACATGTTGCCAAGTTTGTTGAGGACCAAAAACCTGATCGTACAAGCTTTAGCGTCCAATTTTTTGATCAAAATGAAAACCGTATTTTGGGTGCATTTTTTACAAAAATGTATGACCAAAGTAATAATCTTAACTTTGAGAGAAAAAAGATTTATGAAAAACTATGTGAAAAATACGGTTCAAAAATTCAATTTTAAAAAAATACCTTGTCTGAAAATGACAAGGAGAAAAACTTTTTCTATTCTTCTGATTGTTTTTTCTTCTTTTCTTTTTCAGATTGTTGTTTAGCTAATTCTAATTCTTCATTTGTATGTTTGAATTTTTTCAATCTATTGATAATTTACAATCTATATATAAAAACTGCACAGTCTTTCTCGATGTGTTCTAAGCGTAAATTACAACTTATGCTAATACCCAACAGAGTAAATAGGTTTTTTTCCATTAATTCCTAGATTCAAATTCTTTACAGTAATTTCTGCCATTTTTACTCTTGTCTCTTTAGTTGAACTTCCTATATGTGGTGCTAAAACAACATTTTGTATCTTTGTTAATGGATGTTTTTCGCTAATAGGCTCTGATTCATATACATCAAGAGCAGCACCTGCAATGATTTTTTTATTTAGTGCTATTATGAGATCTTTTTCATTAACAATTTTGCCACGTGCAGTATTAATTAAAAATGCCGATTTTTTCATTTTTTTAAAAATTTTCATATCAAATAACTGATTCGTTTCTTTTGTATGTGGTACATGTATTGAAATTACATCACTTTGAGTTATCAGTTTGTCTAATGTAACATATTTTGCTCCTGATGCTTTTTCTTTATTTTTAGAAACAGGTTTTCTATTGTGATATACTATTTTCATATCAAATGACTTGGCTCGTTTTGCAAGAGTACCACCGATCCTTCCTAATCCAAAAATTCCTAATGTCTTACCTTGAAGATCAGTTCCTACATAATCATATGCCCCGTAAATCTGCCTCCATTTTCCATTTCTGACTATTCTATCTCCTTCGGAAACTCTGCGTAAAACATCAAGCATCAAAGAAAATGCCAAATCTGCTGTTGCATCTGTGAGAATTTCTGGAGTGTATCCAACACGAATTTTCTTTTTCTTTGCATATTGTGTATCTATATGATCAAAACCAACACTATAGGTACTGATAACTTTGAGATTTTTTGCAATATCTATTAAATCACTATCAATTTTATCATATGGGAAGCAGATCAATCCCTCAACCTTTTCAATTTTTGTTCGTAATTTTGTTTTTGAAATTGGAATTTTACCTGAATGAATTTCAATCTGATATTTTTTTCTTAATTCTTTTAATGCAAAGTCATGAAGTGTTCTAGTGAGAAAAACTCGCTTTTTTTCCATCATCCATGAGATTTATCTCAAACCATTTATACGATTTCCTTCTAGATGAACATGATGTCAAAGACTGAAGAAGAGGAATTTGCAATTTGTATTGAATGTGGGAATTCTATTGAAAAATGTGTTTGTGTCTGTCCTTATTGCGGTGAACGAGATAAATGTGAATGTGCGTTATTTGATTCAGCTACTGGTGGTTAGCTCAATTCATCCATCATATTATTAATATTCAAAAAATGACAAGATTGTATATGAGTTCTATTGATTTTACTTGGTTAATTGGAGGTCCACAAGGAAGTGGAGTTGATTCTGGTGCTAATGTTTTTTCTAAAGTTTGTGCAGAAATGGGGTATAGGATTTTTGGTAAGAGGGAATTTTATTCTAATATTAAAGGAGAACATAGTTATTTTGTAGTTAGAGTTTCTGATGAAGAAATCCATTCAAATGTAAATGATGTCACTTTAATGGCTTCTTTTGATGCTGAAACAATTTTCAGACATTTTAATGAAGTTCCTAAGGATGGCGGAATAATATATGATTCTGATTTGGATAAAACAACCACAGATGAAGTACCCACACTTGATAGTTATTTTAAAGCAAGATTACACAAAGAATTAGAATCTAAAAACAAACCTTTTACAATTGCTGGAGTTCTTGCGATTGCAAAAGAAAAAGGTGTGCATCTTTATCCCGTTTCTTTTCGAGAAATACTGTCAAATCTTGCTGAAAAAACAGAAAATCCAAAACTAAAAGGATTAGTTAGACTGTTTAATGTACTTGCAGTTTCTTTTTCACTAGGGCTAATCAAAATGCCACTTGATCCTTTACTTCAATCCATTAATTCTATATTTTCAAAAAAACCTCAGATAGCAGAAATTAATAAACAAGCAGCACATTTTGCCTATAATTACGCTAAATCGAAATTTGGTAATTTTCAATATGCTTTGACTGGTACTACTAAACAACCTGATACCATTCTTGTTCAAGGTCATTTGGGAACTTCGATAGGAAAAATGGTTAGCGGTTGTAGATTTCAATCATACTATCCTATTACTCCCGCTTCTGATGAAAGCGTCTATCTGGAATCTCATGAACTTTTAGAAATTCACAATGATAGACCTGGCTCAACTATTGTGATTCAAACTGAAGATGAAATATCTGCAATGGGTATGATGATTGGTGCTGCATTAACTGGTACGCGTTCTTCCACGTCTACTTCCGGACCTGGATTTGCATTAATGGCTGAATCACTTGGCTGGGCTGGAATTAACGAAGTCCCAATTGTAATTACTTTGTATCAGAGAAGTGGACCTTCAACAGGTCTTCCTACTAGACATGGGCAAGATGACTTGCTCTTTGCAGTACATGCTGGACACGGTGATTTTCCAAAAATTGTTTATGCCTCTGGTGATATTGAAGAAAGTTTCTATGACACTGGAAGATGTTTTAATTATGCAGATGTTTACCAAATTCCTGTTATTCATATGATGGACAAATTTCTTTCAAGTTCTGTTGTTACCTGCAAAAAATTTGATCCTCAAAAGATTTCTATTGATAGAGGGCTATTACTAGATAAAGTAGATGGGGAATACAAGCGGTTTGCTTTTACAGATGATGGAATTTCCCCACGTTCTAGATTGGGATTAGATAATGGTGTTTTTTGGAATACTGGAGACGAATCAGATGAATTTGGTCATATTACAGAAGATCCTCAAGTTCGTATCCAAATGATGGATAAAAGAATGTCTCGATTAGACTTGGTAACAAAAAGAGTTCCAGATGATGAACAGGTTGTTTCATTTGGTGTTCATGATTATACTGTAATTTCTTGGGGTTCTACCAAGGGTCCAATTTTAGATGCTATTTCAATACTTAAAAAAGAAGGAATTAACATTGGATTTATCCAAATTAAATTAATTCATCCATTTCCATCTGACTATGTCAAATCTCTTCTAAAAGATGCAAAAATCATCATCGACATTGAAGCAAATCATTCAGGTCAACTAGGCAAAATATTCAGGCAAAATGTATTGCGAGAAATTGATTATTTTATACTAAAATATACTGGAAGAGGAATGACCAGTACTGAAATTTATGATTCACTAAAAAAAATAGTTGAAAATAAAGCAAACAAAAGAGAGGTTCTAAGTCATGGCGCTTAAACTGGCTGATTACAAAACCGAAGTACACAATGATTGGTGTCCTGGTTGTGGGGATTTCGGAATAGTTAACGCATTACAAATGGCATTAGCCGAAATGGGAATAGAACGCGATAAAGCAACAATTTTTTCTGGCATTGGTTGTTCTGGAAAGACATCTCATTTTATCAACACATATGGTGTTCATACCCTACATGGAAGAGTTTTGACTTTTGCCCAAGGTGGAAAACTTGCAAATCCTGAGATGACAGTTGTGGCAGTAGGTGGTGATGGTGACGGATTGGGTATAGGGGCTGGTCATTTTGTTGCAGCTGGAAGACGTAATATTGACATGACTTACATAATATTTGATAATGGCGTTTATGGTTTAACCAAAGGACAAGCCTCACCAACATTAAAGCTCGGTGAGAAAACAAAATCACTTCCTTCTCCAAACACAAACTATAATGTAAATCCTATTGGATTGGCAGTGGCAAGTGGGTTTACATTTGTAGCGCGTGGTTATTCTTATGATGTTCGACATTTGAAAGATTTGATCATCAAAGCTGTTCGTCACAAAGGTCTTTCTTTCCTTGATGTGTTACAACCATGTCCAACTTACAATGATATCAATACAAGAGATTGGTATGCTGGTATTGATTTAGCACAAGAATCTATGGAAAGACACTCTAGAATCTATAAACTTGAAGATACACATTTTGATCCAATGGTACATTATGACAATGAGACAGAAGTTAATGAAAAATTATCTCAAGCCTTGATCAAATCTCTGGAATGGGGAAATAAAATTCCGATAGGTGTATTTTATCAAAATGAAATAATTTCTCAATATTCTACTAGGCTAACTGATAAAATCCCAAATTATCTTGAAAATCCTCCTGCACAACAAAGAATTTCAGAAAATGGATTGCCCATTACTGATGTTTCAGAAATACTTGATTCCCTCAGAGTTTAGAATGTCTATAACCTAATGAGTTATAGACTAGTTTATTCGTAGATCACCTTGCTATTGAACATAAACGAGGCAAATAAAGTATTTAGAAAATCCATCATCAAAGGTTTCTTTGAGCCCCAACTAGTTAATCTTGATTTTAAAAAATCAGGAGTCAAACATCCTTCTATAACCGATGATGGCTTGATGCAATCTGATTTACTCCATGTGTTTTTTGATGTGGACACTGGCTCAGACTATCCTGATGCAGATGAATGGTTTATTGTTGAACTGCTTTTCCCACATGATATTAAACTTCCAGACGCTTTGAAAGGGACTGATTATTTCACAACTATTTCAGTAGAGGATGGAAAAACATTTTGGCATCATCGTGAACTAATACGCTACAAATATGGCAAATCAAAAAAACTCGATGATGCATTGGAATTTTTAGAATCAAAATACAAAGAACTACACGGTTTACTTGAACCACTTCAAAAAGATCTCAAGTAATTGCATTCCAACTATCTCCTCTGAATGCATATCTTTTGTTTTCTGATGTTGCAGTATTAAGACGCCATCTTATTGATTCAGGATCAAACTTGTAAACTATTTCTAAAATATCTGATGGTAATTTTTCCGGGTCTAGGTGATATGGAAGTAACTCTAAAACAAAATCTATTTTTTCAATTGCATTATCATACCATTGTCTATCTTCAGTGTCTAAAACAAAAACTATTTTTGGTTTTCCTAAAAAATTAATATTTATCTTTAAAGCGTTTCCAGTGCCTCTACGTCTTTTCATCTCTTTGAAAACAGCCTTCATTTTTTCCCAGCGTCTAAAATCAAACCATTTGAAAAATTCTTCGTTAAAAGCAAGTGGTATGTCTAAATTCAAAAAACTGACAAAATTATCATCATTTGCTTCAATCTCCTCTTGAATAATTGAAAATCTAGAATTCAAATATCCATAAATTACTTCAATCTCCCACGGTGATATTCCGTAATATTGTAGAGATATTTTCAGATTCTCGTCAAACACTAATTAGAAATTGTGAAAATTGTAATTAAATCTTCAAATCCAGTCCTGATTGGCTTTGTTTCTCCTCAAAATTAAAATTATAGAGTAAAAAATGCTCACTAATGAAAAAGGAATTTGTAGTAAGAAGTATTGATGCTGCACCTGATGGCGCACCGTATGTTGTTGTCTCTCTATCTTCCGTTAAAGACCTTAAAGAAGGAACTACATCTACTCCTTCTCCTTTTGGTGGTCCAAAAGTGATGGGATTCACTAACATGAATGATATGATGAAGGATCTCAACAAAATGTTCTCTGGAATGGGTGGAATGGGTATGCAAAGCGGTGTGACACAACTAAAACTTGAGATGCATGAATACAAAGAAATGGGTTTGTCTGTAGGCGACAAAGTCTATCTTGAATTAACCAAAGAAGAAACTTTGGGTATATGATCAATCTATTTTTTATTTTCTTTTTTGATTATTCTATATCGTGTTGATAAATTTCCATAGATAAAATACGCTAACTGTTCCAATTACAAATAACATTGGTTTCCATGCAAAAACCGGAATGCTGGGTGTTGCAAGCTTTACTTTGTAATTATCGAAAATCATGTGAACATTTTTTTTGATTTTATCGTGCCATATTTTATAATCCACTTGGTATTTTTTTAATATCTCCTCTACTTCATATATCACAGGCGTTCTTTGTGACACTAAGTGTTGAAGATAATCCCTTGAAACTTCAACTTCTGCATGTATGCCGATTAATCCTTTTTTAAGATCTACCATTCTTACATGCATCTCCCATGGCTTTTTTAGTTTAAGATTCAAACCATTTCCAATCTGATTAGGTTGTTTATGTTCTAATTTGACTTTAGTAAATCCTTCAGATGTGAAAATTTTCATTAATTCATCAAAGCTCTTCTTCACTACAATGTGAAGTTGTTCCACCCCTTTGTTATCTATGTCGATACTGTGTTTTAATCCATCCAGAAATGAAATTGTTTTGGGATATCTTGTCAGGTATTCCATAATTTTGTCCTCAGAAAACCTCTATTTAAAGCAGAATCCATTCAATTTCTAGTAATTCATTGGATTTGTTAGACCTCTAACGTATACGCACTGATCTGGAGATATTGCCATCTCAGTTGGACTGATTTTTCTATCTGTAAGTTTTGCTCCTGAATCTCTAATAATTGCAAATGGTTTTGATTCTGCAGCCTCACCCATTTTGTGATTAGCAATTGTTGCAAGGTTATCTACCACTGCTTGGAAAGTCACCTTCAAAGGATTACCATCAAGATCTTTTTCAGATCTCATATCTAATACTGGTTCAATTCCTGCACAAGATACTGCTACCCCTGATGTTCCAATACGAGATGGCATCAATCTACTATCTACTAAAATAACTCCTATGTGGATTAAGAATTTCAAAAAAACTTTCCTTCTAATTTGTTCTGCTATGAGATACGGATTTTTTGGATATAAAATCACTTTTCCCTTTTTAGCATTTGATTTATCAATTCCTGCATTTGGAGCCATTATATTATCTGCTGAAGTAATAACAAAACCTGAAATCCCACCAAAAATTTTATCTGACTCTCTTAGAATTATCTCTGCAATTTCAGCTTTTATTTGAAATTTCTTAGAAACCTCAGTTCCTTCTTTTGATGTCTTGACGTTGTTTAAATCAATCAATCTCCCTTGAGAATTAGAAATGTATTTTGTTGATACTACTATGACATCTCCTTCTTGTAGTCTTTCATCCTTTTTGTTTAATGTTTCTAATAATGCCTCAAACACATCAAATTCATCTTCTTTTCTTTCTGAAAATAAGGGTGATACGGTTAGAGACATAATATGTTGTGATGTTTCTTTTCTTTTTTATTGTTATGGAATAACACTCTTACTCCATTCATCCACGCTACCTGGCAAAAACTGTCAGATCAACCCCCTCTTCTGAAAGCTTTTAATCTGTAGAACTAGCTTTTTTCATTATGAATATAACTGAAAAGATACTTGCACGTGCTTCAGGAAGACAACGAGTTAGTCCTGATGATGTAATATTTGCAAATGTGGACAAAGTAATGATCCATGATGTATCTGGTCCAGGTGTGATCAAAGTATTTGATAAATTAAAGAAACAAGGCATTAATGTTGATAAACTATGGGATCCAGCAAAAGTCTGGGTTGCAGAAGATCATTTTGTTCCTTCTGCAGATAAGGTCTCGGCTGAAAATATTGTGAAACTATCTAATTTTACAAAAAACTATGGTATTGAAAAACACTTCAAGTATGGAATGGGACAATACGGAATTTGTCACACTCTATCACACGAAGAAGCCTTGGTGTTACCTGGCGAGGTATATGTTGGAGGCGATTCTCATACTAATACCACTGGTGCATTGGGTTCATTTGCTTGTGGATTGGGTCATACTGATGTGGCATATGTTTTATTGAATGGAAAAATTTGGTTTAAGGTTCCTGAGACATTATACTTTAAGCTAAATGGAAAACTTCCAGATCATGTAATGGCTAAAGATCTTATTCTAAAGATCATTGGTGATATCAGCACTGAGGGAGGAGCATACAAAACAATGCAGTTTGGTGGAAGTGGAATTGATGAAATGTCAGTTGAAAGTAGATTGACTTTATGTAACATGACTACAGAAGCCGGTGCTAAAAATGGAATAGTGGAACCTGATCAAAAAGTAGTTGATTATCTTACAAGTAGAGGGGCTACTGATATTTCCCTAGTTCATGGAGATGATAACGCTGAATATCAAAAGATATACGAATACGAAGGTTCCGAAATGGAACCAATCGTGGCAAAACCGTTTTCCCCAGAAAATATTTCCATAGTTAGAGAAGCACCATCTGTAGAATTAGACAAATCATACATTGGTTCTTGCACTGGTGCAAAATACGAAGATTTGGAAGCAGTTGCTAAAATTCTCAAAGGAAGAAAAGTTAGGATTAGAACCGAAATTTTACCAGCTTCAATTTCTATTTACAAACGTGCAATGGAAAACGGGCTACTCAAAATATTTTTAGATGCAGGAGTCACTATTGGTCCACCAACATGCGGAGCATGCTGTGGTGCACATATGGGAGTTTTGGCAAAAGATGAAATTTGCATTAGTACCACAAATAGAAACTTTCCAGGAAGAATGGGTCATGTTGATTCACAAACATATCTTTCTTCCCCACTTGTAGCGGCAGCATCTGCAGTTACTGGTAAAATAACTGATCCGAGGGACTTGAATTGAAAGGAAACGTCATAAAATACGAAAGAGACAATATTGATACGGATGTCATTATACCTGGGCAGTATCTCAAAGTACATGACTATGCTGAGCTTGCATTACATGCCATGGAAGGACTTGATCCCGATTTTCACTCAAAAGTAAAAGAAGGTGATTTTATCTTATCTGGAAGAAATTTTGGCTGCGGTTCATCTCGTGAACATGCCCCAATTGCACTTTCTCATTCTGGAATAAAAGCAGTACTTGCTCTCTCATTTGCAAGAATATTTTATAGGAATGCAGTTGATGGTGCATTTTTGTTACCCATAGAAATTGAAGAGGATGCATACTCAAATATTTCTGAAGGTGATGAAATAGATATTGACATTCGCTCCAATGAAATCAAAAATCTTACAAAAAATAAAACATACAAAATGAAACCTTTCTCGGAAATTATTGGAAAAATAATTGAAGCTGGCGGTCTATTCAAATACAAACCAGATTAGGATTAAAATGGGAAAAACACTTTTTGAAAAAATTTGGGATGCTCATATTGTTGTAGAAAAAGAAAACAGTCCATCTCTAATCTATATTGATAGACATCTTGTTCATGAAGTAACTTCTCCTCAGGCATTTGATGGACTCCGTATGAATAATAGATCAGTAAGGAGACCTGATCTTACAATTGCAACAATGGATCATAATGTTCCGACAAATAATAGAACCCTTCCTATTTTAGACCAAACTTCAGCAATTCAAATACAAACTCTAGAAAAAAATTGTAAAGACTTTGGAATTCAATTATTTGATATTAACAGTCCCAATCAAGGAATTGTTCATGTCATTGGACCTCAATTAGGAATTACATTACCTGGAAGTACTATTGTTTGTGGTGATAGTCATACCTCCACACATGGAGCATTTGGGGCATTAGCCTTTGGAATAGGAACTAGTGAAGTAGAGCATGTTTTAGCATCGCAAACTCTCTGGTTAGAAAAACCAAAACCTTTTGAAATCAGAGTTGAAGGTAAACGAAAGAATCCTCATGCTGTTACTGCAAAAGATATCGTATTATCAATAATCAAAAACATTGGAACTTCTGGCGGTAATGGTACAGTTATAGAATACAGAGGTGAGGGTATCAGCGATCTTTCTATGGAACAACGAATGACAATTTGCAACATGTCTATTGAAGCAGGTGCACGTGCAGGTCTAATTGTACCTGATGAGAAAACCTATGAGTATCTTCGAGGTAGGAAATACACTCCAAAAAATTATGAATCTCTAGTTGATTATTGGAGAGATAATCTAAAAACAGACAACGATGCAAAATTTGAAAAAAATTATACCTTACATGTTGATAATATTGCACCTCAAGTAAGCTGGGGTACTAATCCTGGTATGACTTGTGATGTCACTGAATCAGTTCCATTCCCAGAAGATTTTTCCAAAGGTGATCAAAATCAAAAGAAAGGTGCTGAAAAAGCACTCGAATACATGGCTCTTAAACCTGGAACTCCCATTACTGAAATCAAAATAGATAGAGTGTTTATTGGTTCATGCACAAATGCTAGATTAGAGGATTTAATTGAAGCATCCAAAGTTGTTAAAGGAAGAAAATTATCTTCACATGTTAGAGCTATGGTAGTTCCTGGTTCTCAGATGGTAAAAAAACAAGCAGAAGAGTTGGGTCTTGATAAAATCTTTACAGATGCAAATTTTGAATGGAGAGAAGCAGGTTGCAGTATGTGTCTGGGAATGAATCCTGACATTTTATCTCCCGGTGAAAGATGTGCAAGTACTTCTAATAGAAATTTTGAAGGTAGACAAGGAACTGGAGGAAGAACACATTTGGTAAGTCCAGTGATGGCAGCAGCAGCAGCTATAGAAGGTCATTTTGTAGATGTTAGAGAGATGGATTTGAATTAGAATGCAGTCTTTTAAAAAAGTCAAAACTATAATCACTCCATTAGATAAGGTAAATGTCGATACGGATCAAATTGTACCAAAACAATTCCTAAAACTAGTTCAAAAATCAGGATTTGGAAAATTTCTTTTTTATAATTGGAGATACGATGATCAGGAACACCTAAAATCTGATTTTATCTTAAATGACACTAAATACAAAAATTCTAAAATTCTTGTTGTGGGAGATAATTTTGGGTGTGGTTCTAGCCGAGAACATGCAGTTTGGGCATTGCAAGATTATGGGTTCTCAGTAATTATAGCTCCTTCATTTGCAGATATTTTTTATAGTAATTGTTTCAAAAATGGACTTTTACCAATTATTTTGGATGATAAAACAGTAGAAAAAATACATCAAGAAACAGGAGAGATTGAAATAGATTTGGAAAATCAAATAATTAAAACAAGTTCTGGGGAAATTTCTTTTGCTATTGATCTGCACAAGAAAAAAATTCTTTTAGAAGGGTTAGATGATATCGCACAAACTTTACTATATGAGAAAAAAATTTCTGAATTTGAAAAACAGTCTAAAATCCCATCTGTTTTATGATTTTTTTAACTACAATCTCATTTCTTTCTAAAACCATTGGTGATTCTGCATCTATCCATTCTTTATCTCCAATGTCATAGGCGCTAATTTTACCTTCTTTTGATAATTGCTGTAAAATATCAAATGAGAGATTGATCTCTTTTTGTTTTGTTTTTGCTTTAATTTTTTTAATTATTTCTTTTCCTAAAATGTAAATTCCTAGACATTCTGATAATTGTAATTTCATAGTTGGTTTTTCTTTGAATTCCCTGATTATTCCATTTTCTACTACTGCAAATCCTGTTTCTTCTTTTCTTTTTGTTCTAGTTGCAATACATGCGGTGCTGTTTTTTTCTTTGAAGACTTTTCTCATCTTTACTAGATCTATGGCACATAGATTATCTACAAACCATAACACAAATTCTGAATCTCCCTTTAGTTTATCTTCAATGTGTAAAAGATCTCCGCCTGTTCCACTTTGTGTATCTTGTACAAACGTAATCTTTTTTTTATTTTTTGGATTGCTGTAATAATTTTTAATTTGACCTCCTAATCCAGTATAATCTGAAATTATGATTATTTCTTTGATGAAATCAAATGAATACAAATATTTTACAATATAATCAATTAACGGCTTGTCATTTATTGGCGTCATTGCTTTTGGGAAATATTCTGTATATGGCTTACCTCTAGTTCCTTTGCCACCAGCTAAAATTATAGCCTTCACAGTCTAACGGTATGATTTTTGTTTTCTTCTTCTTGCACCAGGTCCGCCAAATTTCTTTGGTTCTTTTCTTCTGGCATCCCCGCTAATCAGATACTTGTCAAAATCTGTAATTCTTTGTCTTAGGTCTTCTCTAGTTGATTTTGGAAATGGGTGATCTTTAGGATCTTTTTTAGATTTAGTCCAACCTATGAGTGCTCTTGAAATACCAGTGGCTGCTGCACTGGCTTGTCCCATAAATCCTCCTCCTCTTACTCTGACAGAAATATCTACCTTGTCTCTTAAATCTCCTGTAATTTCTAATGGTGCTAACATTACCTCACGAGCAGTTTCTTGCGGAATCATCTCAATAGGTATGTTGTTTATTCTGATTTTTCCTTGTCCTTTTGTAATGTATACATGTGCACTGGATGTTTTTCTAGTTGCAAAATAAATTTCTGTTTTTGGTGTTGTCATTCTACCCACCCTATTATTTTTGCAATGTCGCCAACTGTTGTATAGTTTGCTGCAGTTTTTCTAATTTTAGCTTCTTTGAATTGAATTTTTTCAAATGAACTTAGTTCTTTAGGTGAGCCAATGTATGTTCTTAGTCTTTTGTGAGCTAATAATCCTGAAGGTTTCTTTCTTGGTAGCATTCCACGGATCATTTTCTTCATTATAGTATCTGGTCTTCTTGGATGTATTGGACCGTGTCTTGGATGAATGACACTGCTAACTTCTAAAAATCCTCTATATTCACTAATTATGTTTGTTCTTGTTCCACTGATCATGATTTTTTCACAATTTACAACTGATACTCTGTTTCCATTTAACAATAATTTAGCAACATTTGATGATAGTCTTCCCGCTATGTGGTCTGTAGCATCTACTACAATTGGTTTGTCTATTGATATGACATTTTCTTGACTAGCCAAGTAATACTACTCCTTTTCCAGTTGGGTGTTTTGTTATTAAATCTGAAAAACTAACTACTTTTCCTCCTTTTTCTAAAATCTTTGTAGCTGCAGAATTTGAAATTGAAAATGAGCAAAGTGTAATTTTATGATCAATATCGCCAGTTCCTAATACTTTTCCTGGAAAAACTACCGTATCTGCATCCTTTGTTAGTTGACCTATTCTGTTCAAATTAATATGTCGTCTTGCAATAGATGGTTTTAATGCATATTCTGCTAATCTTGCCCAAATTGGGGCATCATTTTTAGTAGATGCCTTTTTTAGATCTTTTGCCATGCGTATGACGACTTGATTAGTCATGTGAATAAACCGACTTAAAACCCAAATATAATGTGTATGCTTAGTTTATTCTTTTAACTGGCCAATTATTTCTTTAAACTCGGATAATCTATTACTTAGCTCATCTACTCCTGCAAGAATTATTTGTTCTGGTTTTAATGCTCCTGTTGATTCTATTGTAAGTACTCTCTCGTCTTCTTTATTGGTTTCAGTTAAAACTGAAATGTTTGCTGAATTCCACTTTGCATGTTCTGTTCCGCGACCAAGTCTTGCATAACATTCTACTTTGATTCTTTGTCCTGCTGCAAGCTGAACAATTGGAATTTTATCTGAGATTGGTTTTACTGCATCATCCTCAGATGTTAAGTCATTTGATAATATTGTTCTTGTGACGTCCGAATCTCCTGAATCTAGAACTAACATAACTTTACAATTAGCACATCCTGTCTCACTTTGGCAATCACATTTTGATGGTTCATTGAATCTTGATAAATCCGTTTTAATTGGTATTAATCCTAGTCTATGTGCCAAACCTTCATCTGGCAATACGGATGAGTTTTCTATGATATCTACTGTATCTATAGCAAATACTGGGATACCATTCAGACAGATACGTCTAAGTGCATTTGCATATTGTAATGGAACCCCTTTCAGCTTTACTGACATTTTTTGATTATCCTTGTTAATTACCTCTAAAGAAGACAAATCTTAGAAGAAAATTTTCAAAGTCCACATAAAAATCTAGCTAGTTTTATGTATGGATATCAAAGTTTTAGCATTACATAATCAAGCTCATTTTAGGCATAATTTGCAATATGCTAACTTTTTTTAATTTTTTACACTATGTTTTCCTAAAATCAAATAAAACTCTAATAATCATAAATGCATAGAACAATCATTGGATTATGAAAAATTCTGTTCACAAATTTTAGAATCTGATCCTAAAATTCGATTTGCTACCGTTTATGATCAATGGGCTGTTCGCGTTGGAGGTGGTATGCGTAAAGGATTGACTAGTCTGCTTTCAGAGCACAAGGAAAATGAATTAGTCACTCTTTCCATTATTGATTGGAAAGCACGTAAAGAAATGTCAAAGTGGCTTGGCAAAACAAAATACACCTTGGCTGAATATGACTTGGTTAAGCGCTTTTCTCTTTATCTTGGTGATGACCATTTACTTCTTATAAGCACCGCAAAAGATGTCGACACAGATGTACTAGTGGATAAAATTATCAAACTCTATTACAAAAATCAAGACTAATTTTTTTTGAGTATAATTAAATACCAAATTATCATACAATATTTCAGAAATGGCCGATGTAACCGTGGTTAGATATTCATATGAAGGCGAAAAATTTGAAATTTTGGTAAAGCCTGACCCAGCACTAGATTTCAAACTGGGAAAGAAAAAAGACATTTCGGCAATTTTGATTTCTGATGAGATATACACTGATTCTGGTAAAGGCACTAAACCATCAACAGAAAAACTACTCAAGGCTTTCAAAACTGAAGATGTTAATGAGATTGCTGAGATAATGCTTAGAAAAGGTGAATTGAATCTTACTACTGATCAAAGACGTAAGATGCTTGATGAAAAGAGAAAACAAATTGTTTCATTTATTGCCAAGACTTACGTTGATCCTAGAACACACTTACCTCATCCTCCACTGAGAATTGAACAAGCATTAAAGGATGGAAAAATCACAATAGAACCACACAAAAATGTAGACGAGCAAGTAAAAGATATTGTAGAAAAATTACGTTCTATAATACCTTTGAAATCTGAAAACCTTGATCTTGAAATAACTATCCCTGCACAATATGCATCTCAATCTTATGCTGTTTTGAAATCTGTAGGAATTCTAAAAAAGGAAGAATGGCAAAATAATGGTTCCTTAAAAGCAATACTTGAAATACCCGCTGGAGCAAGGCCAAACGTGCTTGATAGACTAGGTTCTATAACAAAAGGTTCTGCTACAGTCGAGGTTATGAAGTAATGGAGAACAAAAGAAAATATGTTATACCTGGCGATGTAATCACAACTGGCCCTTACAGACCTGAACAAAATGTAATCCTTGATGGCAACAAAATCATTTCTACTGCTATAGGAATTTCAGAAATTTACGATGATTCCATTAAAGTAATACCACTAACTGGAAAATACATTCCAAAAATTGATGACCTTGTAATTGGTAAAGTTGTCTCTCATACATCATTATCTTGGGAATTAGATATCAATTCATGTTATGTGGGATTTCTACCTGCTCAAGATGTTTTTGGAAGAGATTTTTCTGCACATGCAGATGAACTCTCATCAAAACTAAAATCTGGTGATCTTGTTGCAGCTAGAATTGCTAATTTTGATAGAACTAGAGATCCCCTTGTTACAATAGCTGATAGAGATCTTGGTAAGATTGATTCTGGACATCTAGTCAAGATTTCACCTAGCAAAGTTCCACGCCTGATTGGAAAGAGAGGAACCATGATTCAAACAATTGAAATGGCTACTGGTGCTGCTATTACAATTGGTCAAAATGGTTGGGTCGTAGTCTCATGTGAAACTCCCGAGGGATTATTAAAGGCTAAAAAGGCAATACAAATGGTAGACGAAAAGGCACATGTTGCTAATTTAACTGACCAAGTGAAAGAAATGTTAGAATCAAAAGGTGAATCATAATGGGCGGAAGAGATACAACCCTAGTGTTACTAGATGAAAATGGAATTCGCTGTGATGGTAGAAAAGTTGATGAACCAAGGCGAATTATGATTAAAGCTGGAGGATTAAAAAATGCTGATGGCTCTGCATACATTGAATTTGGCGATAACAAAATTCTAGTTGGAGTATTTGGTCCACGAGATGTCCATCCAAAACACATGTCAAATACAGATACTGGTATTTTACGAGTTAGATATCATATGGAACCATTTTCTGTAACTGAGAGAAAAAATCCTGCGCCATCTAGAAGAGAAATTGAAATTTCCAAAGTTATCAAAGAGGCATTAGAGCCAGCAGTAATGTTAGACAAATTTCCAAGAACCGCAGTTGATGTTTTTATCGAAGTTCTTCAAGCCGATGGTGGCACTAGATGTGCTGCATTATCTGCTGCATCTGTAGCTTTGGCAGATGCTGGAATTCCTATGAGAGATATGGTAGCAGCATGCGCTGCAGGTAAAGCCGCAGATACAATTATCCTTGATGTTAATAATGAAGAAGACCAGGCAGGACAAGCAGATATGCCTATTGGCTACATGCCAAGTCTTGAAAAAATCACACTACTCCAATTAGACGGTGTACTAACCCCTGCAGAATACAAGAAATGTGTGGAGACAGGAATTCATGGTTGTAAAATTGTTTATGAATTACAAAAGAAAGCACTAACCGAAAAATATTTTGGAAACGGAGAAAAGTAAATGACATCTACTTCTGTAATTGATGAGCTAAAAAAATCTCAAATTCTTGAATTATTAGAACAAGGAAAAAGAATTGATGGACGAGCACTAGACGAACCACGAAAATTAATGATTGAAATAAACGCAATTCCAAAAGCAAATGGTTCTGCACGAGTTAGATTAGGTGACAGTGAAGTAGTTTGCGGCGTTAAAATTCAACCAGATAGACCTTTTCCAGATATGGGTGACAAAGGTATCTTCATTTGTACTGCTGAGCTTTTACCGCTTTCTCATCCAAGTGTTGAAACTGGACCTCCTGGGCCTGATGTTATTGAATTGGCAAGAGTAGTTGATAGAGGCATAAGAGAAAGTCACATGATTGATTTGTCTCAACTAGTAATTGCAAA
Organism: Nitrosarchaeum sp.; assembly: GCA_021414105.1. Taxonomy (GTDB): domain Archaea; phylum Thermoproteota; class Nitrososphaeria; order Nitrososphaerales; family Nitrosopumilaceae; genus Nitrosarchaeum. Next base: position 49,982 of record JAIOPB010000007.1, read on the forward strand.
AAATAAATCCGTCGTTGGAGTTTTCGCTGATAATGTTGTAGTTGATTATGATGGAAATTTGTTTGATGCATGTGCTTATGCTGCAACAGCTGCAATTCTCTCTTCAAAAACACCAAAATGGGAAATGAAAGATGATGTACCAACTTTAGTTGAAGGTGGAGAATCATCTGTGCCAGTCACTACTATTCCAGTTTCTGTCACTATGGGCAAAATTGGAAATTACATAATTGTTGATCCAAATGGTGATGAATGGGATAGCATGGATGCAAGAATTACAATTACTACTGATTCTAATGGAAACATTTGTGCTTTGCAAAAAGGAGGAACAGGTGGATTTACCTTTGATGAGGTAATCAAATGCGGTGAAATATCTGTTAAAGTAGGCTCAAAAATAAGAGAAAAGTTAAAACAAGTAAAGGAAGGAGGACAGTAAATTGGTAAAGCAAAAATCACTAAAAGGATTAGGTGCAAGATATGGTATCAAAATTAGAAAACAGTATGCCAAAATTCACTTTCAACTAAAAGAAAAGAGAACTTGCCCTGAATGTGGTTCTCAACAGTTTAATCGAGATGCAGTTGGTATTTGGTCTTGTAAGAAATGTAGTTTCAAAGTTGCTGGAACAGCATATGATGTCCAGCTTTAATGCAAAAATCACTATTGATGCAAAAGAGAAAACAAAAGCGATCTTTGATTCTATAAACACTGATAATGAATTTTATCCAGAAAATCCAACAAAAACCCACATGGCATTAAATGAAAAAATCACTATTTCAATAGAATCTAATCATATGCCACACTTACGAGCAAATCTTAATTCAACTTTGAGATTGATTCAGGCAAGTTACGATTCAATTGAATCGGTAAAGATATAATGAAATCACAGACATCGTATTAACATGTCAGCAGGACAAATGCCTCCTTGGCTTCAAGAACAGCTCATGAAAATGCAGCAATCTCAACAAAACCTTCAATCAATAATGACACAAAAACAACATCTTGAAATGGAAAACATCGAGACTGAAAAAGCTCTTGAGGAATTAAAAAAAGCAGCAGATGATGATAATGTCTACAAACATGCTGGTTCAATTTTAATAAAATCTACTAAACAAGCACTAATTGATGAATTAGAAGAACGAAAAGAGATGGCAAAAACACGTGCAACTGTTCTTGAAAAACAAGAATCTAGAATTAAAGAATCTCTCAAAGAGCAAGAAGCAAAAATCACCGAAATGATGCGAGGTCCACCATCAGGAGGCACTCAAATGTCAAAACCACCACCTGATGATAATCCCAGAAAATAGCCTGACAACTGAGATTTCAAAAAGATATTAACAAATTAATAAAATTACATTTAGTGAAATTAGAAAATTTACGAATTATTGTAGATGAACGGGAACGTAAGAGTGGAATCCCTGATCTGCTAAAATCTGTCGGACTTAATATTGAAATGAAAACATTATCTGTTGGTGATTATATCGTTGCACCTGAAACTGTTGTAGAACGTAAAAGTATCCGTGATTTGATGTCTTCTGTTTTTGATGGTAGACTTTTTGATCAATGCTCTAGACTAAAAGAACACTTTCAATTTCCAATAGTGCTTATGGAAGGAAATGTAGATGAAATTGAAGAAATAACTGATAATCCAATGATCTTCTATGGTGCATTATCTACTGTTGTAATTGATTTTAAAATTCCAATAATTCCTACTCCTAGTGCAATTCATACAGCAAAATTACTTGTTTCATTGTGTTCCAGAAACGAATCTGCAAAAGGTCCCTATTTGAAAAAAATAAAAAAATCAAATGATTTGGAAAAACAACAACTGTCGTCTCTCTGTAGTTTGCCTGGCATTGGAGAGAAATTTGCTGTTAGAATGCTTGAGAAATTTGGAACTCCTTTGAAAGTTTTTACTGCTACAACTTCTGAACTTGCAAAAGTTGAAGGACTAGGAGATGCCAGAGCTAAAAAAATAAAAAAAGTGCTTGAATCTCAAAGCAAATACATCAAAGCATCAAACCAAAAAACTTTGCATGATACATGATACTATTAAATAAATTAACAAATTTGTGTCATTGATGTTAGTTTCAATAGACTGGCTAAAATATCATGTTTCTGATCCAAATATTATCATTTTAGATACACGTCCTAAAACAATGTTTTTGTACGGTCATATTTCAAAATCTCAATCATTAACAATAGAACAAGTTATTCAATTTGATCAATATGGTGCAAATCTAGTTATTGATGAAAAAAAAATTGCTGATCTTTTTAGCTCGCTTGGAATTGATAATTCTAAAACTGTTATTCTTATTGGCGATTCCATGGATCCATCAGCTGCTAGGATCGCATGGACCTTTCTCTACTTTGGACATGAAAAAATATCTCTACTTGATGCAAATATTATGGATTTGCAAAAAAATGGATTCGAATTAACAAAAAAATTATTCACTCCTAAATCCACAACATTTATTCCAAAAATCAACTCTAAAATTCGAATAGAGTCTGATCATCTTAAAGAAAATTTAAATAATTTTGTAGTATTAGATGCAAGAACACCTCAAGAGTTTATGGGTGGACATTTACCTAGTTCAAAACTAATCCCATTTACTGAAGGAATAGCATATGATGGTAAATTATTTCAAAATAAAGATTTTTTACAAAATCTATTTTCTCAAAACCAAATCTCTAAAGACAGTGAAATTGTTTGCTATTGTATGCATGGTCATAGGGCATCTAATCTATTTTTACAATTGATGATTGCAGGTTATCAAAATTTAAAATTGTATGATGGATCATTTGTTGATTGGTATGGACGGAGATTGCCCCTTGAGTAATTTTCTCTTAAGTGGTGTACCGCACATTGGGCACTCTTTTCCAGTCGTATGATTTGTACGACATCCCGGACAATAATGAACCCATTTGCCAACGTCTTGAAAACTATTTGTCATTATGGGTGATATCTTCAATCCTATATTTTTTGCAACATTTGTAATTGCAAAATCATCTGAAATAATCTCGCCTTTCAGGCTTATGCATAGCGCAATTATTGAAATGTCTTGCTTTGATAATTGTAGAAAATCCCCTGTTTCTTTGGCAGATGCTATGGCTGCATTTGTTGATTCTTTGTCCGGATCCATTATTTTTAATCGATTAGTTTCTAGCAGTGTTCCTAATGCATCCTGATTTTTTTTGATGTGTTTTATTTCCTCATAAACAAGAGATGTTGTATAGCAATCATTGGCTGATCCAAATGGAACTCCTGCATAAAATGCACTTGCATCTAATATTCTAAAATCCAAGTTTGCTCATCTGTCTCAGTCCTCGTTTCTTCAATCTAACAAAGACTGCTGGCTTTCTATACTTTTTTATAATTATCGGTTCGCCATAACCTGCCGATTTTACTACCTGTGCATCCATCACTATACTACAGTCATGTGATGATATTATTTCTATTTTTTCATCTGGCACCACAATTGATTCTAATCTGTAAACTGGAGCAACTGGTGTTATAATCAAAACATCTAGACTTTCATGAAGAATTGGACCGCCTAAAGAAAATGAGTGTCCTGTTGAACCACTTGGAGTGGCAATTATTACGCCATCCATTTTTTGTTTGACTGTGTCATTTTGAAATTTTATCTCAATCTCTGCAGTTTTTGTAAGATTTGTTCTACAAATGTAGATCTCATTTAATGCTGGTGGAAATTCTTTACCTCCGCATGAAGCTACAACTCTGGTTCGTTTATCTAAAAAGAATTTACCTTTTAGGATTCTATCAATTGCATCATCTATTTCATCAATAGTTATTTCAGATAGTATGCCTCTATTTCCACCTACGTTAATTGTTAGAATTGGCGTATCATTTTCAAGATATCTAAAAACTCTTAGAGTTGTTCCATCTCCTCCCAATGTAATTACTAGATCTAATTTTTCTTTTTTCAGCTCCTCCAATGTCTCTACTTTTTTCGCACCTTCTACTTCTATGGGGGAAATTGTAAATACTGTGGATTTTTTTGCTAGAAACTTTTTTGCAACATTTTTTGCTGCATCTTCTGACTCTTTTGAACCTACTTTACTAACCACTGCAACTTTCTGAAGTTTCAAGTAGTTCTCCTAAGTCTCATTTAGTTAAAAAGATATTTTTTATTTAAATTATTGTAAACACAAATAAGTATGAATACAAATTTGTAAAATAACATGAATTACGCACATCCCGAAGTTTTAGTAGATACAGATTGGGTGTCAAAAAATATGCCAAATGAAAATAGAAAATTAGTTGAAGTTGATTATGATCCTGTAAACGGATATCAAAAAGGCCACATTAAAGGAGCCAGCTTAATTTGGTGGAAACGAGACATTAATGATCCTATAACTAGAGACATCATTAATAAAAAACAATTTGAGACATTAATGTCTAAAAATGGTATACGTGAAGATACAGAGGTAATTCTTTATGGTGATTTTAATAATTGGTTTGCAGCATTTGTTTTCTGGGTTTTCAAATATTATGGCCATGAAAATCTCAAAATTATGAATGGTGGAAGAAAAAAATGGGAATTAGAAAATAAAGAATACACTACAGAAGAACCCCGACTTGCTTTAACTACATACAAAGCACAACCACCTGATGAGGGACTCAGAGCTTACTTGTTTGATGTTAGTAGAGCATTAGGACGAGAAGATACTGTGATGGTTGATGTAAGATCTCCAAAAGAATTCTCTGGAGAAATTACAGCACCTCCTGAATATCCAATGGAACATGCACAAAGAGGTGGACATATTCCTAAAGCAAATAATATCCCATGGGCAACTGCTGTAAATGATGTTGATGGCACATTCAAATCTGTAGTAGATCTTACACAAAATTATGAATCAAAAGGTGTTACCCCAGACAAAGATGTTATCTGTTATTGTAGAATTGGAGAAAGATCATCTCATAGTTGGTTTGTTCTAAAATATCTGCTAGGTTATTCCAAAGTTCGAAACTATGATGGTTCTTGGACTGAATGGGGTAACATGATAGGAAATCCTGTGGAAAAATAAATTGTCATTAGACCTTCCTGTACTAAAGCAAGGTTCATTTTATTATATCAAAGACGGTGATGCTGATTTTATTCTGGAAGATAAAACAAAAAGAGGTCTTACAGTAAAGGACACATCCATAGATGAAAAACTAAATGCTAAAGCCGATAAAGGTATGATTCATGATATGGATGGAATTGGGCATTGGGTTCCAATTCGTTGGTATTTTTCAAAAGATCTGTTTGATCTCAAAAAAATCTTAGAATATGCTGACGCAATGGAAAAAAAGTATGTTGAACTTCGAGAGCTTACGTGTCCAGACGACAGTGACTGATAACCTTTTTAAATAAAATCAATCTACTGAAACCGAATGTCATTACTTCTAAAAGATCGAGTTTGGACAATGGAAGCACCAACTGCAAAACGTGGTGTATATCCTCTTCATGGCTTCAAACTTGGACTTTATAGATTGCCAATAAAACTTGAAGATCCTCTAGAAATTAAATCTGTACATGATGGTCTGAAAAAGGCATTTGAAATGGATGCTTATGCCGATAGAGTATTTGCAACATATCGTTGGAAAGAACAAAACATGAAAGATCCTGATGCAAAGGGGTATGAAGAGGTAGAGTTGTCTGTAACTGTTGAAATTGTTAGTGGAGAAGTAGTTGATATTATTTATCAAATTTTTCCAATTGAAAAATTTGGCGACCCAAACTGGGTTAAAGATTATAGAAAAAAGGCAGATCATTTTGCAAAAATGGTTATTGATACTATCTTACGTAATACTATCTTGGCAGATAAGATGATTTCTTATCTTGCAAAAGCAGAGAAGCTTAATCACTCTGAAGCAATACAGAGACTAGAAGAGCTCACTCCTCTTGCAAAAATTGTTCTTAATGCTAAACCCAAAGCAACTGAAGCTGCAGATGAAATTGCTGAAGATGATGGAGGCGAATTTGAAATTCCAGATGGAGCAAAACCAGGACCAATCGATGTTACTTACAAATCTAAAATGAAACCCTCTGTTCCATTTGATGCAAATGGATACACAATCAAGACTTGGGGCAGAAAAGGTACCAACAATGGAATTCTTGGTGTTTGGGGGGAATTCGTATCTGTTGATTACGATATCTGTATTGCAGATGGTGCATGTATTGAAGCATGTCCAGTTGGAGTCTATGAATGGTTTGATACTCCTGGAAATCCTGGATCTGAGAAAAAACCCCTCATGTCAAAAGAGCCTGATTGTATATTTTGCCTTGCATGTGAAGGCGTTTGTCCTCCACAAGCAATAAAGATCTTTGAGCAAAAATAAGTAAATTACTTTGCAAGTATAAATAGTGACCAGACATTTTGGGAAACTAGACAATGGCACTTAATTCATTTACTCAATTTATTTTTGATCTGTTTATCGCATCTGCAATTATTATTAGTGCTTATACATGTAATTTCTATTATCTGACATATCTCTCAATAAAGCGAAAAGAAATTCTTTCTACTGCTAATGTGGGAACTCCATCAATTACTATTCAATTACCAATCTACAATGAAAAGTATGTTGCAAAGAGATTAGTTGATGCAGTGTGTATGATGTTTTATACAAAAGAAAAGATGAGGATAATGGTTTTAGATGATTCTGATGATGAAACAGTGGATCTTTTATCTGACGTTGTTGCTAAATACAAAAAACAAGGATTTCAAATTGATCATATACGACGTGGTACAAGAAAAGGGTACAAAGC
>JAIOPB010000019.1 GCA_021414105.1 Nitrosarchaeum sp.
CGGGTATTTGTTGCTTGTACACATGCTCTACTTAGAAATGATGCTGAAAAGAAAATTAAAAAAGCAGGAGTTACAAAAATAATTAGTACAAATACAATTCCTGGAAAAACATCTTTGGTTGATGTTTCAGGTACAATTGCAAAGGCAATAATATAATGCCAGAAAGTTTTTTTGTTTTATCTAAAGATAATCTAGAAATTGCAATTGATGAAGTAATTTCAATTGCAAAAACATATGATAGATTCGCAAAAGTGAAAATATTATCAAATTTAGTAATAATACAATCAAAAACTAGTTGGGAACAAATTGCAAAACGGGCAACTTTTGTGAAAATTTCTGGTCAAATTCTACGTAAAATGTCAGGATTATTTTTAGATGATGAAAATTTTGAAGTCTTAAAAAATGCTAAAACTTTTGTTTGTAGAATAATTAATTTATCATCAAACCAATTCAACATATCTGAATTAGAAAGAGCAATGGGTGACATGATAACAAAATTTTCTAAAGCTCAAGTATCTCTTGAAAATCCAGATATTACCATATATCTGATCTTTACTGAACAGGAAAATTTTTTTGGATTTTCAAAAAAAGTTGAAAGTCAAAATAGACCAAAGAAAATTAAAAAATATCCACATGAATTGGATTGGAAACTTACAAGAGCAATGATAAATTTAATTGGATTAAAAGAGGGTGAAACTGTTTGTGATCCATTTTGTGGTACTGGAACTACGTTGTTAGAAGCTGAATCAATGGGAATTCATGCAATTGGATTAGATTTTGATGAAAAAATGTATAATATTTCGAAAGAAAATTTAGATGTAAATGGATACAAATCAAAAATAATCAAGGCAGATTTTAGTCAATTAATAAAGATGATAGATGAATTTGATGGGATTGTTACAGATTTACCTTATGGAACTGCATCTAAATCATCAGAAAATCCTGAAGAATTGATGAAAAAATTTGTATCAATCTTACCTAAACGTAAGAAAATAGCCATTATGTGTAAAAAAGGATTTGAAAAAAAAATGAAGATTAATCCAATAAAAAAATATGAAATCTATAGGCATAAAAGCTTGACAAGGACAATTTTGATAAAATGAAACTAGTATTTTTAGGAACTTCAGCTGCTCAACCTACTGAAAACAGAGGATTGTCATGTATCTGTCTAGAAAGAGATGGTGAAATTATCATGTTTGATGCAGGTGAAGCAACACAGATTTCTTATATGAAATCAGGTTTAGGTTGGAATAAAAAAATGAAAATTTTTGTTACGCATCTTCATGGTGATCATTGTATTGGATTATTAGGGCTACTTCAGACAATGACAATGCAACATAGAACTGAACCTTTAGAAATTTACGGACCTAATGGAATTGAAGAATTCATAGCTGCAAATATCAAGGTACTAAACTTTGGATTATCATTTCCAGTTCTGATTACAATAGTCAGAGAAGGAATGATATTTGATTCAAAAATTTATTCAGTATATGCGTGTAAAGCTAGTCATTCAGTTATAACATACTCATATCTTTTTGAAGAAAAAGATAAGCCAGGTAGATTCAATCTAGAAAAAGCTAAAGCTTTAGAAATTCCCGAAGGTAAACTGTGGAATCAATTACAAAATGGAATAGAAGTCAAAATTGGAGAAAGAATTATTATTCCAGAACAGGTATTAGGAGAAAAAAGACCTGGTAAAAAAATTGGAATTTCAGGGGATACAATGCCAACCAAAGAATTAGAAAAATTTTTTGAAGGTTGTGATTATCTTGTGTTTGATTCAACATTTTTAGATGAGACAAAGGAGAAAGCAGAAGAAACATACCATTCAACAGCAAAGCAAGCAGCTATGTTGAGTAAAAATGCAAAAGTAAAAAATTTAATTCTAACACATTTTTCAGCTAGATATAAAGATGAAACTAGACATTTAGAAGAAGCAAAACAAATTCATGATTCAGTTATCACGGCAAAAGATTTTCTAGAAATTGAAATAAAATAGACAAAAAATCTCTAATTACGGTTAAATTTTGTTATCTAATTTGACTAATTTCCAAGAATTAACCAATCTATGATTCTATCAATATTAGAAGAAGTTAAGACCACTTTTATTGGCCCTAACGGTGATTCTGCTGCTTCTTCACAGAGAGCAATAGTTCCAACAAATGCAGCTTGTTTGTTAAGATAAAACCAAGTAGAATCATTTTCTAAATTTTTTTCAAGTTGTCGTTGATAGATTTTTTGTGATTGATTAGAATGAATAATGTCATAGATTTTTTCTAACAAATGTAAATCTTTAGAATTTGACATAATAGAAAAATTATCAGTTTTAATTTTGGCATCTGGAAATATATTTAAAATTGCTGTTTCAATTTTTTTTGGATCTTCAGACGAATTAATTGAAGAAAGTATCTCTATCTTACAACTGATGTTAGGAGATCTCATTCATCCATCCTTCAATTATTTTGAATGTATATTCAATCAATTCATCTTTTGTTAAATTATTGTTAGAAATTGTTTCATCAGATAAAGCAATTGAATTACTAATACCAATGCCTATTTCTCGGTTGTCTCTTTCTTCAAAATTTTCTTTTGTTTGTGGATCATCTGATCTTCCTCTTTGTTTTAAAAACCCAAATCTTGTACTAGTGGATGCATGTATAGCAAGAAGTTTAACTGTTCCATAGTTACGTAAAACTTCTATTTCAGCATTAGATCTTATTCCATCAATTACTATTACATTTGATTTTGAATTTTCAATTTGAGGTACTATCAATTCTGCTATTGCACCTTGACCATTTTTCTCTCGCAATTCAAGCATCAACTTACCAAGATTTGGTCCAGTAGGTTCAAGATTCCTATTCTTAGCTTCTGCTCTTACTGCATTTCCCATGTTAATGATGTCATAACCTTTGAATTTCAAACCATCAGCTATTGTTGATTTACCTGCTCCAGGCATGCCGGTTAAACATACAATTAGTTTTATCAATATTAGAACAAAAATGGGGTCTGGTCTATGAAGCTACCGGAAATTATTATAAAACATAATTAAAAGAAAATTATAATGCGAGCTTTTGTAGCAATTGAAATTTATTCTAATGAAATAATTAACTTAATTTCTAAATTTCAATCCGAAATTAACATAAATGCTAAACCTGTCGAATCACATAATCTTCATTTTACATTGCAATTTTTAGGTGACATATCACAAGAGATCACAGAGAAAGTAATGGTATCATTAAATTCTGTTAAGTTTTCACGTTTCATGGTAAATTTCAAAGGTATTGGTGTATTTCCCAAATTAAAATTTCCAAGGGTTGTCTGGATCGGTACTGATGAAAATAGTGGAAATTCACTGATAGAATTAGCAAAAAAAGTAGAAAATGCATTAATTCCATTAGGTTTTTCTGTAGATAAACCATTTAAACCTCATATCACAGTGTTTAGAATTAAAAATAAGATTGGAGATATTAGTAAGGAATTGGAAAAATTCAAATCAATTGATTTTGGAACACAAGAAATTACAGGGTTCAAACTTAAACAAAGTGTTCTTAGTTCAAAAGGATCTGTATATTCTGATTTAATGGAGATAAAGGCTGAATTATGAAACAAATAATTTCTAAAATTGAAAAATCTGTAATACCATCTAAAAATATAGAAAAGTCAAAAAAACAAATTGCTGATGAAGCTTTTATTTTAGTTGAAAATCAAATTAGGAACTATCCCGAAATAGTTGGATTGGAATTTGGTGGATCCTATGCTAAGGACACTTGGTTATCAAAAGAAGCAGATGTTGATATTTTTATTAAATTCAAAAAATCAGTTCCAGATGAAAAATTTACAGAGATTTCAAAAAAAGTTGGTTTTGAATCAATGAAAAAATATAATCCCTATGTTAGGTATTCTGAGCATCCTTATGTTGAGGCTAGAATTAAGAAAACCAAAATTAATGTGGTTCCATGTTATGATGTAAATTTAGGAGAATGGAAAAGTTCTGCAGATAGATCTCCATTTCATACTAAGTACATGCAAAATGCACTTACTCCTAAAATGAGAAATGAAGTAAGAATACTCAAAACATTTCTAAAGTTAACTAAAATTTATGGAGCAGAGATTGCAAAGCAAGGTTTTAGTGGATATGTATCAGAAGTTTTAATTTTAAATTTCGGTAGTTTTGAGAATGTAATAAAATCAATTGCAAAAATTCAACAAAATCAAATAATTGGAGAGACATCAAAAGTATTTGAAACATCTATTATAATTATAGATCCAATAGATAGTAATAGGAACTTAGCAGCTGCAATTTCTGATGAGAATATAGGAAAATTTATTCTTGCTTGCAGATCTTTTCAGAATAAATCTGCACTGCAATTCTTTAAACCTAAAAAATTAAAATCATCAAAAAATAACTGGGAAAATGTTCTTGTAGTGAAATTTAATTTCAAGATTAGAAGTCCAGATATTATTTGGGGACAAATTAAGAGAGCAACTACTTCGCTTACAACTCAATTAGAATTAGGAGGTTTCAATGTTTTACGCAGTAAGCCATATTCAGATGAACAAAATGAAGCTTATCTTTTTTTCCTTTTAGAATCAACTAAAATTCCAAAAAATTATTCTAAAAGTGGTCCTGAATTTTTTAGAGAGGATGATTGTAATAGTTTTATTTCAAAAAACATTTCAAAAACTGAATTAATGTGGATTGGTAATGATAAAAAAATCATCTCACTTGAAAAGAGAAAGTATAATGATGTAGTAAAATTTATGACAGAATTACTAAAAAATAACCTTCAAACAGGCATCCCAAAAGGATTACAAAGTGATTTTAAGAAAGGATTTAGAGTTTCTGTGGGAAACAAAAATTTAAGCAAATCAATTAAAGAGGTAGTTTCAGATCTGATTTTAACTGATGGCGCAATCTTTCATTCCAATTAAAAAATTCATAAAAGAACCGTATTCAAAAATTCTTGGTTATCCAAAAGCTAGTTCACATCAACTTCAATCAAGAATTTCTGAATTAGAAAAATTAAAAATTAAATCAATAGCATTTGTTGGACAAACTACAATTGGTAGTTTACAAATTTTAGGAAAGGGATATGTTGGAGTAGTAGTCTTAGCAAAAAAAGGAAATAATGTAATTGCATTGAAGATTAGGAGAACAGATTCTCAAAGAAGTGAAATGCGAAGTGAGGCAAAATTACTCAGATTAGTAAATACTGTAAATGTTGGACCCAAACTATATGATGTAAGTAAGAATTTCTTATTAATGGAATATCTTGATGGGGATAAAATTGGAGATTGGATACAACATCTACAAGGTACCGGAAGTTCTAAGAAACTAAAATGTATAGTTAGGACCATTTTAGAGGATTGTTACAGATTAGATCAAATGGGATTTGATCATGGTGAATTAAGTAGTATTTCAAAACATGTTATTGTTGGAAAATCAAGATCAACTTTAATTGATTTTGAAAGTTCAAGTGTTAATAGAAGAGCATCAAATGTGACATCAATAACTCAGGCTATTTTTATTGGTTCAGGTATTGCCAAAAAAGTTCAAAGAATTTACAAGATTCCACCAAAACAAAAAATTATTGATGTTTTAAGAATATACAAACAAGAACAAACACGAAGAAGTTTTGATGATATTCTAAAGATACTAAAATTGTAATGGGGCCGGCAGGAATTGAACCTGCGACCACTAGTCCCCCAGACTAGTATCATACCAAGCTAGACTACGACCCCTCATGTGAGAGGCACAAAATGAAATTATTAAATCGTCGGGTTAGTAAAGAGGATTAATGAAAATTTGCAGTATTTGTCACAAGATTTCTGCTACTGAACAGGATCATCTTGATTGTATTCAAAAAATAAGAATAGAATTTGAAGATGAAAATTTTAAGCAAAGTATTCCTGAAAAATTAGAATTAGCAAAAGACTCTCAGAATTTGGGTGTTGAGGTAAGAGCTATTTTAGAACATCTTACAAAAGAAAATAAAAAAGACGATTCATCATAACCATTTTGAGAGTCGTTCTTTCTCAAATTGGATCTTTTCATCAAGATGTTTAGCTGTAGATTCAGTTAGTTTTGTTGATGGTTTAGGTTCTGAAAACATATCTACTTCAATTATGGATGCAGTATCTCTTCCTGATTCAATAAAACAACCACCCTTTCCATCAAATAATGAAGATTCTTTTTTAGATTGTATTTTTGATATAATATTTTGTGCCACTGTTATTGCTTCTCCTTCTGCAAATATTCCTGCTTTTGGAACAGTCATTGTATCAGTAACTGCTAAAGTAGTCACATCACCTACTGCGTATACATTTTCAAATGACGTTTTACAATCTCTGTTAATTGGAATAAATCCACCATCTTTTGCTAATCCTGAATCATAAATTATCTTAGGTGCAACGTGTGGAGGTATAGCAAGAAGTAAATCAAAATTAGCTTCTTTACCATTTTGAAAAATTAGTTTATTTTTTTCTATTAATTTTATTTTACATGAATCATGAAAAACAATGTTTTCAGAATTTATCAAATTAAGAATTTGTTGACTGATTTCTGGACCAGCTGCAGGTAATGTTATTGGTGCTGGACTATAGAAATGAATTTGTACAGAGTCTCTAACTCCTTCTTCTCTTAGCATAGAATCAATCAACAAGCTAGCCTCAAATGGTGCGGGGGGGCATTTGTAAGGCATTCCCATAATTGATATGGCAATATTACCAGATTTCATATTTTTTAATTTATTATGAATTTTAGTGAGTTGGTTATGATCATAAAGATTCATTCCATTTTCTAATAGCCCTGGAATTTTTTCAGGTGCTAACACTGCACCCATTGCAATAATTAGAAAGTCATATGGTAAAATCTTAGTTGTAGTTTTAATATTTTTATTTTGAAGATCAATTTGTAGTACTTCCTCTTTTAGAAAATCAATTTCTTTTTTTGCAAGTTCATTTAGTGAACCTATTGAATTTTCAAATGTTCGTATTCCTTTGATAATCCAAAGTTTGGCAAAGCCTACCATGAACCAATCTTTTTTGTCAACAACTGTAATCTTAATTTGTGATGATGAAAGGTTATTTCTAATCTCATTTGCTGCAGCTAATCCACCGAAACCCCCACCAAGAATTAACACATGAAAGATGTCAGACAATTTAACGATCTTGAGTAGTAGGTCTAATTAGAATTTCATTTACATTTACATGATTTGGTGACTCTACGGCATAAACAATAGCATTTGCAATGTCTTCAGCTTGTAAAGCTTCCATTTTTTTAGCATTTTCAACAAATCCCTGTAATGATTCATCTGTAATTGTGTTTGTTAGTTCTGTTGCAACTACTCCTGGTTCAATACATGTAACACGAATGTTTTTTCTTACACTGAGTTCTTGTCTTAGTCCTTCACTAAATGCAGTAATTGCGTGTTTTGTTGCACAATAAACACTACCTGCAGGAAAAACAATTCTTCCAGCAACTGATGAAATATTGATTATATGACCAGATTTATTTTCAAGCATATGTGTAACTACCGCTCCAGTACAATATAGTACTCCTTTGATGTTAACATCTATCATTTGATCCCATTCATCAATCTTCAAATTTTTAAAAAAACTCAAAGGCATTAATCCAGCGTTATTTACTAGAATGTCCACGGTACCCCATTTTTTCAAAACATTATCAACAAAAGAATTGCATTCATTTTTCTTGGTAACATCTAATTTTTGGGAATAAACTTCTCCACCGTTTTCTTTAATCTTTTTTTCTAATTCAGAGAGCATATTAGTTCGTCGTGCACCTATTGCAACTTTTGCTCCTGCTTTTGAAAGTGCCAATGCTGTAGCAAAACCTATACCGCTACTTGCTCCAGTTATGATTGCTACTTTATCTTTAATCATTAAAATTCACTTAATTATTTTTAATTACAACATTGTAAAAACGTTTACTTGAATTTTTTGAAAAAAAATTAAATTTTAAATGAGATGATAGCAAGTTTATTAGAAGAAAAACTATAGAATGATTGTGAAGCCTGAAAAGTGTGCTTATTGTGGAGATATGGCAGATATGCCTTTCCAATGTAATTATTGCAAGGATCCGTTTTGTGCTGAACATCGACTTCCAGAAGAACATAGATGTGTAAAGTTGACTCAGATCAGAGCTCATAGATTTGGGGAGAAAAAAGTAATCAGAGATGGAGGACCAAATAAACAAAATGTATTCAAACGAATGTTTCGAAGATTCAAAAATTAGATAATAATCTAATAGGGACTTTTATCAGGAGATATTTTTGCACGTCTTCCTTGATAAATTAATGCTAAAGCAAGTGCAAACATCACCATTGCAGTTAATGGGAAATTTTGAGGTGCAGGTAATACAAACCAATAATAAATTCCAAATCCTATTGACACAGTAGCTTGTAACCAGAGTTTAATCCATTTCGGGGTTTTAGTAACTCTACTAATTGCTTCTACTGCAAATATGCCAATTACTGGATAAATTGTATAAAAGAGAAAATCAACAACATCAACACCTGTATGTGTCATAAATGAAAATAATTAGAGGTGTAATTTCTATCTAATCTTCCCAACGAACTTTAGTTGCGATATTTTTAGCAATTAATGCCTGAGCATTTTCATATGGTATTGTTGCAACATCTTCTGTTTTAAAAGGTCCATATTTTTCCAAATCGGCGCCTATAATCTCATCTACTTCCTTAAGAAATCTAATAACAACAGTCTTGGTTTTATGATTTTGAGAAATCGACTCAAGGAATTTTGATTTTCCATTAATTGTTGCAGAGAGAATCATTTCAGTTCGTTCTCTTTGTTCCTCTTCTGCATCAAGGATAAATTTTTCTTCGTCTAAAAGATTTTTAAAATCTATATTATCTGATTTGGAAATTTTGTCAAGTCTAATATTGATTAAAAGTGATGTTAGTTCTGTAGCTGTATCAATTATGGTCTCTTTGATTTTACTTTCTACTCCATCAAATTCTTGTTTTTTCAAGTCACCAATAAAGTCTGAAAGATTTCTATAGAAATCAGGATTGATTTCTTGAATTGAATCGCTTTCAGTTTCTCGTAGGACTATATGATGTAATTTGTTGAGATCGATTTCATTTGTTTCTGACATTTCTTACCTAATCCTTAAATCTCGGATGTATTTGTGTTTGATTGAAGCATAAAATTGCCCTATAAAGTTAGTCATGGAAAAGCAATACAAGTAACATATTCACCAGATGAAGTTTTTGCCAGAATTCAACATGAGGGAATTCAGTTTATAGATTTACAATTTACTGGTCTTACTGGTCGTTTTCATCATACTACAATCTCAGCAATCACATTTACACCTGAACAAATGAGAGATGGACTGCCAAAATTAGATGGTTCATCAATAATTGGTTTTGCTAGTGTTGATGATTCAGATCTTATTTTAAAACCAGATCCCAATACTTTTGCCATTATTCCATGGATGACTGAAAATAAGACTGCAAGATTACTATGTGATATCTATTGGGGTGGAGATAGGGGGAGATTATCTAGAGATCCTAGAGGAATATCACAAAAAGCAGAGGAATATGTAAAATCTCAAGGATTTGATTACAGTGCTTGGGGTCCAGAAGTAGAATTTTTTGTTTTTGATAAAGTACATTGGGATGTTTTAACGCCATACAAAGGTCAATCCTATTCAATTGAATCAAAAGAAGCTCCATGGAATAATGAAGGAACAGGATATCCTATGGGTCTTCAAGAGGGATACTATCCAAGCACTCCTTCAGATACTTTGACTCCATTTAGAAATGAATGTGTAAACATATTGAATAATGATTTTGGCATATTATGTGATAATCATCATCATGAAGTTGCTACTGCTGGACAATGTGAAATTGATATCAAATATGACTATATGACAAATGCTGCCGATGCTGCTCAATCTTACAAATATGTAATAAAAAATGTAGCACAAAAATATGGAAAAGTTGCAACTATGATGCCAAAGCCTATTGCGATGGATGCAGGATCTGGTATGCATGTTAATGTAAGTTTATGGAAAGGAAAAGAAAATGTGTTCTATGATCCTGACGATACAGATGAATTGAGTCAAACTGCAAAATATTTTTGTGGTGGAATTATCAATCATGCAAAAGCATTATCTGCAATTTGTAATCCTACTACTAATTCATATCATAGACTTGTTCCTGGTTATGAAGCACCAGCTTATATCGCATGGAGTGCAGGTAACAGATCTGCAATAGTAAGAGTGCCACAACATCTTAAAGGGAAAAATTATGCTAGTCTTAAGAGACTTGAATTTAGAGCTCCTGATCCTTCATCAAATCCATATCTTGTATTTGCTGCAGTAACGGCAGCTGGTATGGATGGAGTTAAGAAAAAAATAGATCCTGGTGATCAAGTCCGTGATGATATTTTTAAAATGACAAAATCAGATAGAGCCAAAAGAGGAATAGGAGTGTTGCCAAAGAGTCTTGGTGAAGCACTAGATGAATTAGAAAGTGATAGAAAGTTTCTCAGTCCAATTTATACAAGTGATGTAATTGATAAAATTATAGAATTAGGTAAAAGGGATCAGCGTGAAATTGCAATTAGACCTCATCCACATGAATTTTATCTATATTTTGATATCTAAACTCTTCCAGTAATCTGAAAGATATAAAATAATGAAATAGATATTAGAGCAAAACCTCCACCAAGAAATATTATACGTCTTTTCTCAGAAATTGCAGATTTGTAAAGTAAAAGACCGCCTGCAAGACCAACAAATAATACAATAACTCCAATTACTACACTGTCAAAACTTGTGTTAGTGATCAGTGGATGGAAAAATCCTGAAAGTAACGCAAAAAATGCTATTAGATAGACATACTTGAATCCTGTAAGCATTTTAGATGTGGTTTTACTCAATGTGATTCGTAAATGAGATTATCAAATAAACTTTTGAAAAATAATTTGCTATCAAAATGATTTACATCATTCCGCCCATATCAGGCATACCACCCATTCCTCCCATTCCAGGCATACCACCCATTCCTCCCATTCCAGGCATTCCGCCTTCTGCTCCAGGTGGTGGTCCTGCAGATTTTTGTGTGGCAATAACATCATCAATTCTAAGAATCATGCAAGCTGCCTCTGCAGCTGCAGAAACAATCTGAAGTTTAACTGCTAATGGTTCAATAATATCACTTGACTTCATATTTCCAATTTTACCTTTCATAACATCAATTCCTGTCCATTTTTCTCCTTTCATTTGTCTAGAACGAAGAACAGTAAGGGTGTCAATTGGATCCATTCCAGCATTTTCTGAAAGTGTTAAAGGAATTGATTCTAAAGAATCTGCAAATTTTTCAGCAGCCAATTGCTCTCTGCCTTCTAGTGATTTTGCCCAACTTCTTATTTTAGTTGCAGCATAAGTTTCAGGTGCACCACCACCTGCAACAATTTCTGGTTTTTCAATTACATCTTTTACTACCATGAGTGAATCATGAACAGAACGTTCAACTTCATCAACTACTCTTTGAGAGCCGCCACGAAGAAGTAATGTAACAGATTTTGGATGTTTGCAACCTTCAATGAATACCCATTTGTCTTCTTCAATTTTTCTTTCTTCTACTAATTGAGCATCACCTAGATCTTTTTCAAATATATCATCTAGATTATTTACAATTCTAGCACCAGTTGCTTTTGCAAGTTTTGTAAGATCACTCTCTTTGATTCTTCTAACTGCAATGATTCCTGCCTTTGCAAGATAATGTTGAGCCATATCATCAATTCCTTTTTGACACAAAACGACATTGGCTCCAGAACCAATTACTTTATCCACCATGTTCTTTAGCATTCTATTTTCCTCATCAAGAAATGATTTCAATTGTTGTGGGTTTGAGATGTTTATTTTAGCATCAGTTTCAGTTTTACTAATTTCAAGAGCTTTGTTAATTAATGCTATTTTTGCATCAGAAATTTTTCTTGGCATTCCACCATGAACAATTTCTTTGTCAAGCACAATACCTTGAATAATAACAGAATCTTTAATCGAGCCACCGGCTTTCTTTTCTACTTTAATATCATCAATATCAACTGTATATTTGTCACCTTCTTTTTCAGCAACTTCAAGAACTGCTTTCACAACAATATCTGCTAATTGATCAGAATCTTTTCTTACTAGTTTTGTTTGCATAGATGTTTTTGCAATTTTGTTAAGAATTGTTTTATCATTTGCAGTTACAGTCTCAGCAATATCTTGGAGGAATTGTTTTGCTTTTTTAGCTGCTTTTCTATATCCATCAACTATAATTGTTGGGTGAACATCTTGATCTAAAAGTGATTCAGCATTCTCTAGAAGAGCACCAGCTAGAATGACAGCTGATGTGGTACCGTCTCCTACTTCATTATCAGTAGTCTTTGATATTTCAACGAGCATTTTTGCTGCTGGGTGTTGTACATCAATTTCTTTTAGAATGGTTGCACCGTCATTAGTAATAGTAACATCTCCCAAGGAGTCAACTAGCATCTTATCCATGCCTCTTGGACCAAGGCTGGTATGAACAATCTCGGCAATTATTTTAGCTGCTGCAATGTTATTTTTTTGTGCGTCTCGTCCTTTGGTTTCAGAGCCGCCTTCCTTTAACAATACAACTGGCATAGTACCTTTAGAAGTTGCTTGCATACCCATAGATGGAAAAATCTCCAACTCCCCTTTTATACGTTGCAGATCAAAAACTTGTCAATAAAATAGTCTAAAATCGGTGTTTTTAAATTGGGAAAATCAATTCGCAAAACATGGTCAAGTCAGCAAATAAAGAGTCTTACAATAAAATTTTCTCAAAGTTAAGAGAACATCACAAATGGTTTGAAAATTCTATTCCATTAATTGCAAGTGAAAACATACCAAGCCCAGCTGTTAGAGAGGCAATAATATCAGATTTTGGCAATAGATATGCTGAGGGTTGGCCTGGTGAGAGAGTCTATGCAGGATGTGTGTACATTGATGATGTTGAGTTTGAATGTATGAAACTTGCAAAGAAGTTATACAAAGCTAAATTTGCAGATGTAAGACCTATTTCTGGTGTAGTTGCCAATCTTGCGGTATATTCTGCTTTTACAAATCCAGGTGATGTGATGTTAGCACCTTCAATTCCTGCTGGTGGTCATATTTCTCATGGTAAAAAAGAACATTCAGGAACTGCGGGATTAGTTCACGGATTGGAAATTGAATTTTATCCATTTGATGCTGAAGAGATGACAATTGATGTTGATAAAACCAAACAAAAAGTAGAAGAGTTAAAGAAAATAAATCGTCTACCAAAGATGGCAATGTTTGGTGGATCATTATTTTTATTTCCACACCCTGTAAAAGAATTAGCAGATTTTCTAAAGAGTTTTGGTATGCATATCAATTATGATGCAGCACATGTAGCAGGATTGATTGCTGGTGGAAAATTTCAGGATCCATTACGTGAAGGTGCAGATACCATGACGATGAGTACTCATAAAACTCTGTTTGGACCTCAGGGTGGACTTGTTTTGGGCTCTGAAAAACATGAAGACGCAATAAAAAAAGCAACATTTCCGGGATTGACTAGTAGTCATCATATTCATCATATGGCAGGAAAAGCAGTAGCTTTTGCAGAAGCATTAGAGTTTGGAAAAGATTATGCCAGTCAAATTATAAAAAATGCAAAAATTTTTGCTGAAGCTCTTAGTAATGCTGGTTTCAAAGTATTAGGGGAAAGCAGAGGATTTACAGAGTCTCATCAAGTTGCTGTAAATGTTCTAGATTATTCTGATGGTGGAAAAGTTGAAGCAGATTTAGAAAAAGCCAATATCATTGTCAATAGGCAACTTATTCCAGGTGATATTAAAGCCGGTCGTAATTATTTTCATCCGGGAGGAATAAGATTAGGAGTTTCTGAAATTACAAGGCTTGGTATGAAACAAGATCAGATGAAAGAGATTGCATTGTATATCAAAGAAGTTGTGATTGAGAAAAAGGATCCTAAGAAGATTCTTTCAAAAGTAAAAGCTTTCAGAAAGAATTATCAAAAAGTTCATTATTGTTTTGATAATAAACTTGGGGCATATGAATACGTCAAATTAAGATAAGATTCAACTATAATCAGTCAATAATGATTGATCGCCTTTATTCTTTCCAAAAACTAAATCGATTTCATCAGACAGCGCATGAATTCGTCCTCTTTGGTATACACCAACATCATATTTTTCAACTAATCTCTTTGCAAGTTTAAGATATTTTTCTACAGAGCCTCTAGTTATAGTTGGAATTAAGTTATGACCGCAGATACAAGTTTGAATCAATGGCATTCTGCGGTATGATTTTCCACAACCAGTACATCTGAAGTTTTGTCTAGCATAAGCACGAAGATTTCCCATAATATCAGGAACTAGATGTGTGGAGATCACATTTGAAACAATTTCTGATGTATTTACTGCATCAATTAGTTCAGCATTTCTAATTTGCATATCAAATTTATCAAGCATAGAGCCAAGTGTGGAATATGCACTACGTGATTTTGATGTAGTAAGAGAAGTTGTAGGATGTGTAAAGTAATATCCAAAAAATTGTCTTTCTGTTTCAAGACGTGATTTTATAATATCTACACAAGTAATGTCTGAGGCTTTGTTTTGTTGAATTGTTGATTTAAAGAATTCAAGTGGCAAAAATTTAACGACTTCAAGATTGTGTGCTTGTGGTTGTGATTCATGTGGTAATACAAGTGGTTGAATTAATAATGGTGCATCCATTAATCCACCAATTCTGTCAGAAAGAAACTGTCTTGAAAAATTTAGAAGACTGTCCATCAAGAGCATAATGGAGTCAGCATCTCCATCTGCATCTCTTCTTTTAGCGGAATGCCAATTTGGAGTAGCAAAACAAACATGTGTTTCAGTATAGCCAATTATTCTTCCAACAATACCGACAGATGTATGAGGTGCTAATCCAATTATTAAATGACCAACTAATTCGTCTGTATTTTTAACATTATAGAAATTTGATTCTTCATAAAATTTCTCTAAGAGAGTATCAATGTATTTGCATGTAGATACAAGATATCTTCCACTCTCATTTGGAATAATGACGTCTTGCATCCTAAGTTCAACTAGCTGATCTGGATCTGTTAGTGGTTTTCCATCAATATCATGAGTATAACCAAGACTGTTTAGCTTTTCAATGGATGTTCCAATCCATGATGGTTTGAATTGAGTAAGAGGGGAGTTTGTTGCATCAAAACGTACAGTTCCATCCTTGAATACTGTAAGACCAAAATTTTGACGAACTAAGCCTTTTTCCAGTGGTTCTGCAATTCTATCTTGATTGATTAACTCCTTGACTCCTTTGAGTGGTTCTTGTGCACGTAAACCTAGTTTTTCTTGTGCTATCAATAATTTTGCTTTTAATGGAAACGCCTGATGGGAGTGTGATGAGGCTTTTCGTTTACATTTTTCACAGTACGGATTATCAAGTTTATCACGACAGTTACCACAACGATAAATTATTGATGTTTTAGTGCCACAGTTTGAGCATTTTATTCCAATTGATGGCTCATTACATTCATTACAATATCTGTTGAAAATGTTGGTGAAAAAATTATCTTGTCTTGATGCCTTTAAGAGATCTCTGGTGGGGCCTCCTTTATCATTAATTGGAAATAAGACATGTGTTGGTGGTTTCATTTGCCTAGGAGCTGCTTTTTCAGGTCTGCCTATTCTAACTCCAATTGAAGTTGAGAATTTGTTTTTAATTTGAATTCCAGATGATTTTGAAAGAATTTTTGGTGTAGATAAATCATTAATTTGTGGTTCTTGTCTAAATAACAGATTATAGAAAATTCTTGCCTCTTCTTTTTCAAGAATTATTTGAGTGTCATTCATCTTGTGTGGCACACCAAGTTTTTCAAGAATGTTTTTTTCTGTTATAGAATATTCTATAGAATTTTCATTGATTTTGTTTGGATGTAGGATTTTTGAGAGTTCTTCAGGTGATATTTGATCCCAATAATACAGATATTGTGGATGTAATGGTATTTGAAAATCTAATGATAGTTTCAATGCTTCATCTAAAGTAGGAATTTTGGTTAGAAATTGGATTAGAAATTCATCGTTTGGAGCATATTTTGCTAATTTTTCTTTTAATTCTTCAATCCAGAATTCTTCTACATATCCAGTAGGAACAAGTTGAGCATTATTTTCTAAGAAATCTCCAAATGAGATCAGGATATCACCTAAATGAAGAATCTTTTCAATTTCACCTTTGATTTCAATTCCATGTTTTACATCTTTTATTTTTACAACATCACCATTTTTTAGTCGAACAATTGGCGTATCAATAGAATCTACAAAAGCTATAGTTGCGCCTTTGCCTGGTATATCAATTTTGATTTGAGTGCCAACTGCAATGGTATGATCCAAGATCTCAGCAATCACAGGATTAATTCCTACAGCTGCAAATCCTGTATTACAAGCTCTACCATATCTTAACCTAAATCCACCAAGTTTGTTAGGCATTGAAAGAACAGATCGTCCTGTAATTACTTCACGCATTCTCTTGGCTGCGGCGTCTTCTTGATTATCTCCTGTTTGAATTGCTCCTTTTAGATCACCAAGCCATTCCCAACCATCTAATTTGTACAATTCAATTCTTTTGAGTAGTTTTTTAGATCTTCCAATTAATCCATCATTTAGAACTCTTAATGCACCTCCTCTAACTCTATCCGTTTTGATACGAGTCATTCCTTTGTGGTTTACAACTTCAAAAGGATCTGTATCTACACCATCTAATTCTACAGGTAGATTTGATATAACATGTTCAATATCTTCATCTAGAATATGAAATTGGAAACTACTTGCTTCTCTTTCATAGATTCGAAGTTCTTCAACAAATCTACCAGTTTCATCATCAAAACAATTTGCTTGATATTTTGATAAGCCAACTGCTTTTCGTACATGATCAGCAATTAGTATTGTTACTGCTGATTCAGTTCCCCCAGCTGAACGCATTGGTCCAGCAATAGATACAGAAAGATATTCACTACTGTCTTTGTTTTTCTTTATCTTAACTTCACTAATTCCTTGTAATGGAGCAATTGTTACTCCCTCTGTAACTATAGCTAATCCTACTCTAACTGCTAAATCTAATTTTTGTTCTAAAGTGGCATCAGTAAGTGAATATTTTCCTAATGCAATTTCTTTTGATATAATTAATGCAGATAATTCTTTTCCGTTTATTTTTAATAATTCTCGTAAAGGTTCAGCAATATCAATATCGTGCATTTTGGCAACTCGATCTGCTAAATCAAATGCAATTTTTGGTTCAATTATTCCTGAGGAATCTACTAGACTGGATTTTGCCAAAGCTGCATGCTCAAAAATAGTATAGGTGTCCTTTGAAAGATTAGAATAATAATCAAGGTAATAATCTGGCATCTTAATACCACTAATACGAGAAATAGCGTCATTTTCAGACATAATACAATCCTATTACTTGCTTCTTTGAATTGCTTTTGCTATTTCTGCTAGTTTCTTAACACTTCCACCTTTTTCTAGAAAGGTTCCAATGACTAGAGCATCAGCTCCCGCTTTGACTAGATTGGTTGCAGTTTTGATATCTCTAATTCCACCACCCACTATCAGAAATCCATTAAAGGCTTTTCTTACTGTTTTAACCATCTCTGGTGTAACACTAGATTTTGCTCCTGAGCCTGCTTCTAAGTAGACAAATCTCATTCCAAGAAATTGTGCTGCAAGTGCATATGCTGCAGCAATTTTTGGTTTTTCAAATGGAATTCCTCTTGCAGAACCTACAAACCATGCAGAAGTTCCATCTCCAATAACCAAATATGCTGTTGGTAATGGCTCTAATCCAAATTTGAGAACACTTGGTGCTCCTAATGCTTGTGCCTGAGTGATAAAATATGGATTTTCTGAATTCATTAATGAACTAAAAAGAATCGCATCTGCATCAGGCACTACTCCAGTGACGTTTCCAGGAAAGAGAATAATTGGTATTTTGATACCTTTTTTGATACCTTTGACTACCTGAGCCATTTCAATTTGATCCGTTGCAGATGAACCACCTACCAGTATAGCAGATGCCCCTATCTTTTCAACGTCTTGAGCTAGTTTTCGTGAAGATTCTAACTTTGAGACTTCAGAATCAATTAGTACAAATAATAATGCATTTTTCTTTTTTAGTTCAGATTTTAGGAATGATTCAACTTTATTTCCAGTCATAACAGGGGTTTGTAAATGACTCTTTAAAGTTTAATTGTAGTGAGGTATACAGATTTGTATAGCTATGACAGAGTTTGAAAAATCTAATTTTAATAATATTATTCGTCAAATTATCAAAAAATCATTATTTACTGAACGACAAATTGAAATTATTTTAAATCAGAAAGATCTTCTAAACTCTAAATTTACTATTACTAAAGGCGCGTATTACAGGCAAGTTGGTCAGTCTAGAGATAAATTAATAGCATTATTCTATTCAATTATAGTTTTACGTGGTTTGGGCATACTTTTACCTGATGATATTGATGTGATATCAAAACTCTCTGAGCAGATACATGTGATAAATGAGAGTGATATATTCCCTGAAAGAGAAGATGAGGTCATCAATGTGATTGATAGATTGATACGTCAGGCATGTAATGTGTGATATTATCATTTAGAGTTGTATTATATGATTGAATTTTTTGTGATGTGAAGTGTGTTTTTGTTAATCTAAAGTGTGAAATAATATTATTCAATCACGATAAATCACGACATATGAATAATTTGTGATGTTAATAGAAATTCCTGATCCAGAAGTAATTTTAGGTGTAATAGTTTCGTTTGTTATAGGTTTAGTAGGCTTGTATAGTTACTACAAAATACGTCCATTCATCAAAACTAAGAGTGAGATGGTAGATTCATCACAGTTGGAACGTTTAGAATATTATGAAAGACAATTAATTGATATGAAAATACGCCTAGATGCAATAGAGATACAAGGTTTTGAACAAAAAATTGAGGATCCTAATCTAGAATTAAAGCAGTTCCTAGAGAAATTAGCTAAAAATAATCAAGTTGTGGAAAAACCTGTTGAGCCTCTAACAAAGATAGAAATTATGAATAAAGAGGAGCCTGTTTCTATTCGTATGCCTAATTTAGATCAT
The DNA here is from genome assembly GCA_021414105.1 of Nitrosarchaeum sp. Taxonomy (GTDB): domain Archaea; phylum Thermoproteota; class Nitrososphaeria; order Nitrososphaerales; family Nitrosopumilaceae; genus Nitrosarchaeum. The sequence continues at coordinate 19,194 of JAIOPB010000019.1, forward strand.
AATAATGCAACAGATTATGTGTTGCATCTAATCACAAACAAAGCTATGACATCACGTGATATACAAATCACATTGAAGCGAAGTAGAGAGCACACTTCAAGACTAATGAAGAAATTATTTGAAGATGGTTATGTTCAAAGAAATACCAATACAAAACCATATACTTATTCAATCACAAAAAAAGGAAAAGAAAAGATAGAAATGATACAAGTTAATTCTATAATTGTAGAATAAATTTCTGTGTTTCCCAAGATTAGTTTTAGTCTATTTTATCAAAAAACAGGGCAGAAAAGGTCATTTTTATTATATTTTATTAAAAAATAAAAATATTAAATTATATATATTATTAAATTATAATAGCATTATGTCAGTACAAGAAAATGAGGTATTAGTAAAAATCACGTCTGCTGGAACCATTTCCATTCCAAAACAGTTTCGAAAATACATGGATATTCAGAAAGGAGAATATGTTAAGGTAATCCTGGGTAAGGATCGTCTCATAGTACGAAAAATTACAATTTCTTGATTTGTTGTTGTTTTTGACTAAGTTTTATGGCCTGATAAGTCCATTCACGACCAGTTCTAATCCTATCCATCTTACCTTTAGTAGAGAATCTGGACAAATATGTAGAGATTATACTAAGTTTAACAGGTTCGTTATATTCATCTTCATATTTTTCAAGTATGTTTGTAGATGTGAACTTTCCCATTGGGAAGAATTTGTCTACAATATGCCATATTTTGGAGCCTATTGAATCCATATTGGTGGTCTCTTGTTCTTCTTCTATATTCATTAAATCCATCATTTCAAATATTTTTAGAACCTTCTCCCTAGTGACATTACCCTCTAATTTTATGTCATATCGTGCTCCATCTGTATCTTCCATATCAATTCGAATACGTTTCTTAGCCATCTTTGAGATCTATGAGGATCTGATGTTAACAGTTCAATTGATCCCAGAATATTTGTTAACTAGGAGGTTTGTTAACATTGACTGCCTAGGCCGTGCCTAGTGTGTTTTTTGTTATTAACAACGTCAATAATCATACCATTTCTTATCCCCCCCTAACTCATGCCTGGAATGGAAATAAAGGGGTCTGTTTTAGGATATTCACAGTGTTAACATCAATCTTAACGCCTGGAATGGAAATAAAGGGGTAAAAATGACCTTTTTGGAAGTTTTCTTAACAAGAAATTAACAATTTGTTAACATTAGATTTAGTTTAGATTAAACCCACACACCTTCCTTTCCACTCTATCTTTTTCTTTAATTTTTTTTTATTGAAAATCTAAATCTAACTAAAAATAATTAATTACAAACTAAACTAGAATAACTATTCTCTTCTTTACTCTCTAAATTCAAATATCATTATGTTACTAATGAGTAGAAACATAGGTGTGTGAGTATGTCCGATCCAATTGATAGATTACTTGATGCAGCTGAGTCTGGTAAATCAATAATTAAAAACAGAGATATTCTTCATTTTACATACATTCCCAATACCATTCAACATAGAACTTCAGAACAGGAACAGGTAACTCAATCATTACTGCCTATCCTTAAACATTCAAGACCTTCAAATTTACTAGTATATGGTAAGCCAGGAACTGGAAAAACCCTTGTAGTTAAAAAAGTACTTAATAAAATTCAAGACAGGGTAGAAAAATCAAAATTCCCAATCAAATTAGTTTATTCAAATTCTAAAGAAGAAACAACTCTTTATGGATTATTGGTAAGTTTTGGGCGGCAATTAGGGATAAAAGATGATAAATTACCAAGTACAGGTCTAGCAATTAGTGAAGTCTTCAAACGAATACTAACCAGTATAGATGAATCAAAAATTAATGCAATCTTTGTTATTGATGAAATTGATTATCTTGCACAACTAGTATCAAAAACAGGCAAAGACATCTTATACCAACTAACTAGAGCAAATGAGCGTCTAAAACAAGGCTCGTTGACTTTGGTAGGAATTTCAAATGATCTTACATTTAAAGAAAAACTCGACCCTAGAGTAATTAGTAGTCTAGGAGAAGAAGAGGTAGTTTTTACAAATTACAATGTAGAACAAATAAAAAAAATATTAGAGGAACGAATCAAAGAGGCATTTATTCCAAACTCAGTGGCAGACTCAGCATTGAACCTTTGTGCAGCCTTGGCTGGTGGTGAACATGGGGATGCCAGAAGAGCAATTGACTTAATTCGCGTTGCAGGAGAAATTGCCGAAAGACAACAATCAGATAAAGTTACAGAAGATCATGTAAGAGAAGCATCTCTAAAAATTGAAGAAAATAAAGAAGAAACATCCCTAAAATCATATCCTCTTCATGAAAAGCTCGTTATTCTTGCAATAATGAAGGCAGGTGGTTCATCTACGGGAGAGATTTATTCATCTTACAAAGGATTGTGTAAAGTAGTAGGACGAGATGAATTGACACAAAGACGAGTTACTCAAATGCTTAGTGAAATCGAATTATCTGGAATTATTACAGGAAGACTAGTTCACCAAGGAATACATGGAAGGACAAAAAAATACAAACTTACAATCTCATCTGAGATGATCAAAAAAACCTTCAAAGACGATCTAACTTTGCAGGATATTGTTTAGTTTATTAGAATTATAATTTTCATGATAAACTTTGAAAGTCTTCAAATTTACCATAAGTGCTATCCCTGGATTTGGAGTCATTCCAACACTGGCTTGAAAGGGAGTCTGCTTTTGCCAAGAACCAGAATTTAATAAAAGAATTCCTTTGTACATATCCAGTTCTGCCCTGTGGACATGACCAACATGGAAAATATCTGGAATCTCATCAATTACCATTAAATCTTCTATTTCAGGTGCAATTGGGGTTTGGCTACCATAAATTGGACTAAGATGTCTTGCTCTAAGAAGATGTTTCATTACATTTGTAGGCTTGTCATAACTTAGACCTGGCGTAGTTTTTACAATATCATCAATACTTTGACCATGAAACATCATTACCTTTACCCCATTCAAAGAAACAACAGCTGGATTTCCAACCATAAACACATTCTCTTTTTCCCACAATTTGGAATTGTATTTTTTTGGGATTGCTGGTTGTGGTAATGCCCTACGTCCAGGATCATGGTTTCCTGGCATAATGAATATTTTGATGTAATTAGGAATTTTACTGAGAAGTTCTTCGACTTTTTTTAATTGCTCTTCGATGGTTTGACATACTAATTCTTTATCTTGATTTGGATAAATTCCAACTCCATCTACCAAATCCCCACAAATTAACACAAAACGAATTTTCCTTGCTATTGGGTCTGGACTAGATAACCATGATACAAATTCGGTAAATTCCTCTTCCATGAAGTATTTACTACCAATATGCAGATCTGAGAGAAAAGTTGCATATGTTTCAGTTTCAGACCTGTTTGAGGCTTGATCAGGAATATCAGGCGAAATCAAATCTTTAATGATAAAGCCTGCATTTTTTCCAAAACCTATTCGTGCCATAATAAATTGATCACTAAGTAATGAGCCTGCGGTTTTTTGCAATTCAACATCAAAAACAATCCCTTCAAATGAACCTGAGGGATCTTCTAAGACTATTTTTGTTATATTTCTCTCAGTACTTCTAGTAGTTACCAAACCACAAACATACATGTCATCATCAGATTTTATAGTCTTAACAGAAGCAATTGACTTTAACATTCTTGATTCTGGCCTATCTGAGATTATTCGTTTTAGTTTGTTAAAACGACTTGAAAAAAGAGCATTATACCCATTTACTCCCTCACCAGTAGTAATTTTCAAAGTCGGGTCAAAGATTATCTTATGATCATTTTGTAATGTTTGGTCCTCTTTAATTCCCAAATAAACCTCTAGGTCATCTTGATTAATTTGAAACAATTTTTGTTTTGTTTTCTCACGAACAATTTCTTTAATTATTTTTTCTAGACTTTTTACATCCACATTCTCTAAAAACTTGAATGCATCAGGATGAATTTGGAACCCTTTATTCAATGCATAATTCAAAGCAACAGTAAGCTCCTTTTTCATCATCAAAGAATGTTTTTTGGTTTAATTAAATCTGTATCCATACCCAACCCTCAAATATTGTTTCTAGTTAATGATAACATGTCTAAGACTAGGATAATTGCATTTTTCATATTTATGGGATTATTTGCAGCAACTTATCAAATAGGATCAATGTCTCAAGTTAGTGAAGAAGAGGCAAATACATTCATGTCTGAATTTAAAAAATTAGTTACAGACATTGATGCAGTAGGAATTTTCCTTCATAACTCATCTGTATCATTACCAATGTTTATTCCTGGATTTGGAGTTGCATGGGGATTATTTTCAGCTTGGTCTACTGGCTTTGCTTTTTCAGCAATAACTTCAATTACACCAGAATTGGCAAAAGTTCCACCACTTGCAATTCTCTTTCTTTCACCATTTGGAATCATGGAACTTACTGCATACTCTATAGCAACATCTAGAAGCTTCATGCTAATCAAAGCAATATCTAAAAAAACCAACCTAATTCCATTTCTTAAACCAACGGTTATAGAAATTGGAATAGTGGTAGGACTTCTTTTGGCAGGTGGATATTTAGAAGATTATATGATAAAACTAGTTCAAGACGACAGTATTGGTCTGCCTATTTTTTAATTCCAAGAAAAACCCACGGATTTGCCTAATCAGTCTAAAATAATTTAGTAGTAAATTATAAACCAAATTAAATAGAAAATCTAGTATGAATACTATTACAGTACTCTTAATGTTACTTGTTTTTTCAGGATTTGCTTTTAGTGACTCTTTTGCAACAATTTCTCCAAACAGTGCTTTTACTTTAGAAGGATCAGGATACGCAGTAACAGAAGACACGATAAAAATTTCTGAAATTGATCTAGTATTATCTACACAAAAACAAACAGGAAGTAGTGTTAAATCTTCAATTGAGGATGGATTCATTACTTTAGATGATCAAGATTTTCTAGCTACTGAACTAGAGGCAACAATATTGCGTGAAGGTAACTACATCAGAGTTAATGGAGTTGCTGAGAGTGATACTGGCGATACAGCATCCATTAGATTTTTTGGAAGACTAGTTGAAGAAAGTAAGACTGCATCAGTTTATGGATTTACAGGAAGAATAACAATTGATGATAATGATTACAAAATAATATACACAGCAAAACTATCAGAGCTCTCAAAAATTAAACCCACATCAACAGAATCTAAAACAGATGAAAAACTTACAATTCATATTCTTAAAGGTTCATCAACTCAAGGTGTAGGTACATACATTGATGTTGGAGCAGCGTCAGAATCAACTAATTCATTAAACCTTAGATATTTTTCACAAGATAGAATTTCAATTGAGCCAGGAACAACAATTACTATTGTAAATGATGATGTGGTATCACATAGTATTCTTAGTGGAACAGAAAATGACAATGATCGTTATAATCAATTTACTGCTGATGGTAGAATTTCAACTGATAAAATATTACCAGGTCAATCAACTAACATTACATTAGATAATGCCGGATTTTACAGATTGTATGATCCAGATTACCACTGGATGAAAATTGTGGCCTATGTATTTCCAAATATTGAAGATAATTTGATTCTTGGGCAAGGAAAAAACCTAGGTAACTAGTCTTTCCACTGCCATTTGTAATTCATATATGAATCCAAAACAAACTGATTGAAAACCATTACAGACAAATCAGAAAATTCTCTCCCTTCCAAATCTTTTACAGTTCCAACAAAACTAGTTTCATTTTCAGTGGTTAATGCTTCAAAGACATGAACTTTCATACTTTCTGTATTAAAGCCATTATTTTTTAGGTATATTGCAATTTCAGATGGCATAAAATGCTTGTCAGGTTGTTTAGGCCACGGTCTTGGAACTAAGATTACATTATATCCATCAATCAATGCTTTTTGCAATTCTAGTTTCTTTTCTTCAATTGGAGTTGTTACATGCATTGTAATTACTTTGGATTTGTCAAGTGGTACTCTTGCTTTTGATGCAGCAACTTGGATTGAACTTATTCCTGGAATTATTTCTATTTCACCAAAAATCTCAATTAATCTATCTACAACTTCAGATTCTGAAAAATTAACATCACCTGTAAATGGAATAACTAGAGAACGATCGCCCAATTCTGCAAGAATTTTTTGATAAGATTCCTCTTGATTGTTCATGGTAATCTCATAGATTTCCTTACCTAGAAGTAAATCTTCAATTGTTTTTAGCGTGTATTTGTAACCAATTACTACATCGCAGTTCTGTATTATTTCTTTTACAATTTCAGTAACATATTTTGGCGAACCTGGCCCTACACCGACAGCATAAATTTTTCCCAATTTTACTTTGTAAATTTTTGCCTGTCTTTAATATATTGCACAAAAGGTTCCCAATCCACTTTCATGTACTTTGTAGGCTCTTTAATTGGATATTTTACCCAATCTTGGGCAATTGCATATTGATATTTTTGTCGTTTACCATCTTTTTCATATTCTAACAGTAAGATGCTGCCCCATTCCTTTTCCTCATGTGTAATATTCAAAATATCATCAAATGATAACTGTGTATTTTTTCCATTTGCCATATCTTCTGCTAGATTACTTTCTTCGTAACCATCATGGCGAATCATAGTATTTTTTGATTTTAAGAAATTGATAACTTGTCTTTGCCTAATAGCCTGCCACCACTTCATTTTGGCTTCTGTCTTGTGGATAAACATCAAATGTTTGTCAGTTAAAATTAACATGCCTTCTTTTCCTCCAACTGAAAAGAATTTTTTTGCTTCTCTCCATACTGAAACCAAATGCGCTTGAATCTTTTCATCAGGTTGCATATTGATTTATTATTTTAACTTGTTAAAAACCAATACAATTAGCTTTTAAGTGAGATATTATGAGAAAATTTATTGAAAAAAATTCTGGTCATAATATCTCTGTCTTTACTTTTAATTAATTTAGGAAATCAGTCATTTGCAGAATCTGATGATATATTAGTAATTTTACATACTAATCTTGGAAAAATTGTGATAGAGCTTTTCTCAAATGATGCTCCAAATCATGTTGCCAATTTCATTAAATTATCTGAAAACGGATTCTACGATGGTACAATATTTCATAGAATAATTCCTGGATTTATGATTCAGGGTGGAGATCCAAATACAAAAGATGGAGATAAGAGCACTTGGGGAACTGGAGGACCTGGCTATTCTGTAAATGCTGAATTTAATACAATAAAGCATAATCGTGGAATTGTCTCAATGGCAAGATCAACTGATCCAAACAGTGCTGGCTCTCAATTTTTTATAGTTCATAAAGATTCAAACTTTCTTGACGAACAGTATACTGCCTTTGGTAGAATTGTAACAGAAGAAAGTTTTGAAACACTTGACAAGATTGCTTCAGTGGAAACAGGAGACAAAGATATCCCGGTAAATACTGAACAAGTAAAAATTACAAAAGCTGAACTTGTGGTCCGTTCTGATGTACCTGATTTACTTGAGCTATCAGATCCTGAAAGAATTACTATACCAATTACAAGTTCTTCAGGTAGTCAGCTTTATGAAAATAAAGCACTAGATATTGTCTTTAATGCACCTGAAGGCTGGTTATTACAACAACCAGAAAAAACTGATGAAAACTCTCCCGATGTAGTTGCTGTAGGACCTAAAGTTGGGCCCATTAATCCAGTAATTTCTCTGACCATTACTAATGCCAAAGGAAAAAGTCTAGATGACTTGATCCAAGAAAAAACTGAATTTCTAAAGAACGCACTTGCATCAGGCAATTTAGAAATTATCTCCCAAGAAAAATCAACAATTAATGGAAAACAAGCATATGTTACTAATGCTAGAGGTTTTTTCCAAAGTAAGGGAGAATCATACAATGTACAATTCAAAGAGGTAATCATTTCAACTACTGAAAAATTTTATACTTTTGCATATAGTAATGGAGTAGACAACTTTAATGATCAAATTTCTAGATTTGAAGAATCTGTTAATTCTTTTAAAATAACATCTGAACCAATTAAAGACACAATAGATGATTTTTCAGGTAAAACTGAAGAAAAAGGAGGTGGCTGTTTAATTGCTACTGCTACATATGGCAGCGAACTAGCTCCACAAGTACAACAACTACGAGAGCTAAGAGACAATACTATTCTTACAACACAGTCAGGAACTGCATTTATGACTGGATTTAACCAACTATACTATTTATTCTCACCAACAATAGCAGATTTTGAAAGAGAACAACCAATTTTCAAAGAAGCTGTTAAAGTAACATTAACACCCATGTTAACAACACTATCAATACTAAACTATGTCAATATTGATTCAGAACAAGAAATGTTAGGATATGGTATGGGAATTATTTTGATGAATGTTGGAATGTATTTTGTAGCACCTGCTATGATAATTCAGAGACTAAGAAAATAATTACCAAACATCGTCAACTTCATCAAGAACTTTGTATTCTTTTTCTGTCTCACGTTTCATGAGCTTCAGTCTTGAAATATCTCTATCAAATAACAGATCAATTGCCCAATCTATGAAAACTCTAATTTTTTTATCAGGTAATGTAATTTTTGAAAGGTATACATTTCTCCAAATAAGCCAAGCTAAGAATCCAGAGATATTCATTCCCAAAAATGTTGCAATACCAGTTCTTTTTCCAATTATTGCCATTTGTCCCTTGGAACGATATTCGAATTTTTTCTTCTCTAAATTTTTAATTAGGGCATGAAGATTATGAGCTGCAATTTTAGCTTGTGCTTCTGCAAGTTGTGCAGTAGGTGCAAACGGTCTATTTGTTTTAGGATCCATAAACAATGCACAATCACCAATTGTAAAAACTCCAGGAAATTCTGGAACTTCAAGAAAATCATTTACAATAACTTTGCCTTTATCAGTTTTGAACATTGATCTTTTAATTGTATTAACAGGTGTAACACCTGCAGTCCAAATCAATGTTTTAGTTCTGATTACAACTATCTTTGATTCATCCATAGGATCTTTTGGATTCTCATCTAATGATTTTATAGTGACTTCTGTTCCATCAAAACTTGTAACTGCAGTTCTTAGTCTGATATCAATACCTCGTTCTATCATCTTTTGTTTTGAAAATTCAGCTAACTTTTCATTAAAGCCAGGAAGAATCATCGGAAGAGCTTCTAAAACTATTACACGAATATCACTTTTGTGAATTGTCGGATAATGTTTTCTTGCATCTAGTAGGAAATCCATCAACTCTCCTGCAGTTTCAATTCCAGCAAATCCTCCCCCCACTACAACAAATGTCAAAAAACTATTTCGAAGAATAGGGTCTGTTTCATTTTCAGCTTGCTCAAGCACATCTATTACTCTATTTCTTAGCATTACTGCATCATTGAGGGTCTTCATTGTGTAAGCATTTTTTTCTACATCTGCCATTCCAAAAAAGTTGGTTTCACTACCTAATGCAACTACCAAATAATCATAATGAATTGAAAAGCCTCTTTTTTCACTAGTACCCCATAGTGTTACAAGTTTTCCAAAAGGATCCACATTTTTTATTCTACCCTCATAAAATTTTGTCTTTTTACAAATTGCTCTAATAGGCATTACAATATGTCTTGTTTCAATCATACCTGATGCTACCTGAGGTAACATTGGAGTAAATAACAGAAAATTATCTTCACTTATCATTACCAACTCGATTTCAGAATTATTTCCAAAATACGACTCTAATTGTCTGGCACATTCTACTCCCGCAAACCCTCCTCCTAAAATAACTATTTTTTTCTTATTTCTGGCCAATTATATCATACTCTAAAATTACTGAATATATCCTATGAGATCAACTTTCTCGATACATCGTAAATAATTTCAGAATTTATCCAATTCTGACTATGTCAGAATGAAGTATTTCATATGCTCTAGAAGCATCTTTCTCATTTAGAATTATGATTATACTGTCTTGGCTGAAAAATGCATTTACAAGTTCTATTCCATTATCATGTAAAATCTCTGCAACATAAGATACTACATCTGATTGATTTTGGTTTGCTGGAATTGAAATTCTAATCTTTGCAAGACCCGTACTAAACATACTTTCCCTATTTGGTATATTTTCAAAGATTTGTCTAATGCTTTCCATGTCTTCTGTAAAGAATCTAAATGAATCAGATAATCTAAAAAATTCATAATTGCTAGTAATTTTTGAAAATTTATCTAAAATTAATGTGGGATCCATCTCTGCAGAATCTTTTTTTGAAAATTTAATATCCATCATTCCATCAGTTAATACAAGTCTTGCATTTTTCAAAACAGATTCTTCTTTGATATTCTCTTTGATTTCAAATGAATCAGCATATCGTTTTATGGCAACTACAATTGTATTGAGATTCACAGAACCGCCTAAGACCTTTTCAATTTCCGGCTGAATCTTTACGGCCAGTGCTGTATAATTAACCAAGTCCATCTTCATACAATCATAAATTGAACGATTTCTAGTGATAATTTCCCTGACTATTTCAGGAATAGACATAATCCTCATCAAACATAATTATATGATGTCAGTTATAATAGCATTATGTAAGAATTTACATAAATATCCATAATATTTATATAATGTAATATACATTACATATAGCAGATAAATATGACAATATTTGATGATGAATTTGATAGAATCTTCAAGAAAATGTCAAGCTCTTTTTTTAATATAGATGACATAACCGAAGAATTCAAGGGAAGAGGTTCCAACTCCAGTCCATTTTATTATGGCTATACAATGACTGTTGGTCCTAACGGAAAGCCTGTTGTAAAAGAGTATGGAAATGTAAAACCAGAATTACTTCCATCAACTGATACCAGAGAACCAATTGTAGATGTAATTGCAGATGAAAAAGAAAAACTGGTAAAACTTGTAGCCGAGATACCAGGAGTTGAAAAAACAGATGTTAAAATTCTTGTGCAAGACAAATTTGTAGATATTTCTGCAGAACATGGTGAAAAGAAATATCACGTAAAAGTTCCAATCAAACACAAAGTTGATGAAAACTCTGCAAAAGCTTCTTACAAAAATGGAATTCTTGAACTAGTTTTCAAGTTAATTGAAGATGAGAAGCCAAAAGGCAAAACGGTGGAGGTTGAATAAACCCCACTAATTTTTATGGAGAAAAAATGAGTGAAATTATTTTAAAAGTAATTGAAATTCCACAACAGCATGTTGGAAGAGGAAGAGCTATAATTGATCCTAAAATAATTGAAGATGCTAAGTGGAAACCAGGACAAATTTTAGAATTAACACACAACAAAAAAACACATGTAAAACTTTGGCCTGGTTCTCCTGAAGAATACGGTACTGGTATTATCAAAATTGATGGAATGACTAGACAAAATATTGGAGCTGGAATTGGTGATAATATTTCTATAAAATCAGTAGAAGCTGCTGCTGCTGAACAAATTACTTTATCTCCAACTGAAAAATTACCTATTGATGAAGAACAATTACATGATGTCATGATTACAAATTTCCAAAATTATGTTTTTACTGTTCATGATTCAATCCAACTACCAACTCAAATGGGTGGAAAAATACAATTTGTCATAACTAATACAAAACCGTCAAAACCAGTAATTGTAACTGAAAGTACAATTTTCAAGCTTGGTCCTATGACAAAAGCAATTGATTCAACTATTCCACGAATTACATATGATGAATTAGGAGGTTTAAAAAATGAAGTTCAAAAAATTCGTGAGATGGTAGAATTGCCCATGAGACATCCAGAATTATTTGAGAAAATAGGTGTAGAAGCACCAAAAGGCGTGTTATTATACGGTCCTCCAGGAACAGGAAAAACTCTATTGGCAAAAGCAGTTGCTGGTGAGACCAGTGCTCACTTTATTTCACTTAGCGGGCCTGAAATTATGGGAAAGTATTATGGAGAAAGTGAGGAAAGAATCAGAGAGATTTTTAAACAAGCAGAAGAAAATTCTCCAAGTATCATATTCATTGATGAAATTGATTCAATCGCCCCAAAACGAGATGAGGTTTCTGGAGAAGTTGAAAAAAGAATTGTTTCTCAACTTTTGACATTAATGGATGGTATGAAAAGCAGGGGTAAAGTTGTAGTTATTGCAGCTACTAACAGACCGGACTCAATTGATCCTGCTCTTAGAAGACCAGGTAGATTTGATAGAGAAATTGAAATTGGAATTCCAGATGACGAGGGAAGATATGATATTCTCTCAATTCATACACGTGGAATGCCAATTGATGAAAAAGTAGATCTCAAACAAATTGCAAAAGTAACACATGGATTTGTAGGAGCTGATCTTGAAATACTATCCAAAGAAGCAGCAATGCGATCTTTACGAAGAATTTTACCCGAAATTAATCTTAGTGAAGAAAAAGTTTCTACAGAAATTCTTCAAAAAATTAAGATTACAAGTGATGACTTTAGAGATGCATTAAAAGAAGTAAGACCAAGTGCATTACGAGAAGTCCAAGTACAAATTCCAAATGTTGACTGGAATGATGTAGGTGGTCTTGATGAATTAAAAGAAGAGTTACGTGAAGCTGTGGAATGGCCAATTAAACACAAAGAAGCTTTTGAGTATGTCGATGTAGAAGCACCAAAAGGAATTTTACTTCATGGTCCTCCAGGAACAGGAAAAACAATGATTGCAAAAGCATTGGCAACAATGACTGATTCTAACTTTATCAGCATTAAAGGTCCGGAGTTACTCTCAAAATGGGTAGGTGAATCTGAAAAAGGAGTAAGAGAAATTTTTAGAAAAGCTCGTCAGGCAGCACCATGTATAATATTCCTTGATGAAGTAGACGCACTTGTACCAAGAAGAGGTAGTGGTGATTCAAGTTCACATGTTACTGAAAATGTTGTCTCTCAAATTCTCACTGAAATTGATGGACTAGAAGAACTACACAATGTCTTGATAATTGGTGCTACAAACAGACTTGATATTGTTGATGAGGCATTACTTAGACCTGGCAGATTTGATAGAATTATTGAGGTTCCAAATCCAGATTCTAAAGGCAGAGAACAAATATTCAGGATTCATTCCAAAAAGAAACCACTAGCAAACGATGTCAACATAACAAAAATTGTTGAATTAACAAACGGATTTAGTGGCGCTGAGATGGCTGCTATAACAAATAGAGCTGCCATTCTTGCATTGAAAAGACATGTTAACACAAAATCAGAAAATATCAAAGACATCAAAATAACACAGCAAGATCTACTTGACTCCATTGATAAGGTAAAGCCTAAGAAAAAAGAGTCACATATGATCCAATCCATAAAATAGTCTAAATACTATGAAGGATGACTCCAAATTATGAAACTCTATCTTGATTTTGAGCCATGCAAAGAATGCAACACCATGATGAATGAACTAAGCAGTCCTGAAATGTTATTTGCAGATGCAAAGAAAAGAGCTGATGAATCTGCAAAATTCCTACGACATCTCACATATAATCACAATGAAGTAGTACAGGCTGTAATGGAAGATCTACCTAAACAAAAAAGAGATCAAGAGTTTGATTTCTTTAAATAACTAATATTCATCTATTAGCCTGATCTAATATGAAAATTAAAACAACATTGGCATTCTTTTTTAATGCATTCTAAATCAATACCATGATTACATATTCCACATTCACAATGAATTAATTTTACACTCATTTTGTTAATCTTCTATAATTTTGAGTGTTTTTCTAATTAACGCCACTCTGTTTCTTATAGTGACATCACTAACTCCAGATTCCTTTGAAAATTTCTTTTGACTGATTTTTTCTCCATTAATTATACATGCAATATACAAAGAAGCAGCTGCTTGTGCTACAGGATGTTTTCCTGCAATTATTTCCTCAGATTCACAACGTTTTAGGATATCAAATGCATCTCGCTTTGTTTTTTCTTTTAAATTCATATTATTTGAAATCTTGGAAATAAACGATGAAATATCATATTGATTTAGCTTTAATCCAAGTTTTTTGATAATTGTTCTTAAATCTCTAGATAGAATTCTTCTTTCAATGTTTCCTGCATTAGCAATATCATCTAACGTTCTAGGTATGTTATTCTCTCTACATGCAGCATACAAAGATGCAGAAACCAAAGAGGCCATGGTTCTACCTCTTGTGAGTTTTGCACTAACCGTTTTTCTGTAAATATATGCCGCACTTTCAACTACGTTATCAGATATTCCTAGTTTCGTCTTCATTCCATTCAATAAAGTAAAAGCTTTACTTAACGTTGCAGTTGATCGTGACTTACTTCTCTGATCCCATACACGTAGTCTATTAAATTCATATTTTGTTTTACTTGATAAAGCATTACCTGAAAAATCTTTGTTTACACCAATTACAGTTGATAATCCTTTATCATGCATTGTTAATGACGTCGCAGGACCTGTTCTTGTTAACTTCATGAAATCTTCTTGACTGTAACCATTACTTTCATGTGAAGTATCAGCTATGTTTTGCACTAGGACAAGACCGCATCCCCCACAAAACATTTCTCCCCTCTCAGAGTCTGTTATTATGGGATAGGTTTTGCAAGTATCTAGTTGACACTTGACATCATACTCATTCGAATAATTTTCTAACACTACTAGATAGTATTATTATTAATACAATAAAAATAGATTGAAACAGGTAATTTTATAACTAAAATTAAACTTTGATTACAAAAAATTCCTCCAACTTTGTTAAAAGTAATTTCTATTTAGTATAGAAACTACATTGTAATAAATGTTAAAAATAAAATTTATTAAGCAAAATTAAAAATATGAACAAAGCAAACTATTCTTTTCTAATAGACTCTAAAGAGTGACCACGATTAACAATCATCTGAGTGATTGCCTCAGTTGTATACTCAATTCCATGCTCTTCTGCAAAATGTACTCTTAATTTTTCGAGTAATGCAATATTCTTTGCTCCATCTAAAACAAAATCACATTCAAACCCATAATCCTGACATTGTAGTTTAAGCGTCATTCATTCTGCACAAACTATTGAACCTATAAAAATCCTAAGTTTTATGTTCAAAATAGCTAGACATTAGTCTTGATATGAATAAAAAATCATGACTAAATAACACTAATAATCTCTAGTAATACAAAATTAGAAGTAAATGAAAGGTTTAGAATTTGTATTTTTAGCAGTAGGATCTGTACTTGGAGCTTTTCTAAGATATAAAATCACAGAATCTCCATTATTGTTTAATACTTTACCTCTTAATGTTTTGATTGTCAATGTTCTTGGGGCATTTATCCTAGGGATGTTTGTCATTTTATCAGAACAATGGAATCTCGATGGAAGATATTCACTCTTAACTGCAATCGGTTTTTGCGGTTCACTTACTACCATGTCGTCATTTGCACTTGACTCTAGTAATCTATTAGATAATCATCATTATGGTACTCTAGCTGTTAATCTTGTAGCAAACATAGGACTATCTATTGGTGCATTAATTGGTGGAAAATCATTAATGGCTGCTATAGTAAATGGTTAATCATCTGTAAAAATTTGTTTATACTTTTACTAATTATTCGTTAGTTTAGACTAATTCGCCTAGAAAATGAACAACTTTGTTTACAACAATCACTGTTCTATCTTTAGGAACATGAAATAGTTTTTCTGAGTTATCTGATGATTGAATTATTAACTTAGAATAAGGATCCTTAAGAGATTTGTATAGAACTCCTCTGTCTCCTACTGATTGAGACCAATGTGTACCTTGTAAAAATGATATGGTTTCAAATTTAATGACGTGATAAGAAAAAACCATTTAGAATTCACTGTTATTTTTGCATTCTAGTAATTATTTGAAGAACTGATCTATCTTATCTCTATATTTGTAAGCTATTTTTGCAAACTCTGAAAAGTCTTCAGCTGTTGGATATTTCATTCTCATTGCATATTGATTAATAAAAACAGATATTGCACTACCTACAATTAAGTTGTAAATTCCATCTGCTAAATTTTTTGAATAAGGAAATACTATTTTGATGATAGGAAGATATGTCTCAGTCTGAGAAATCATTAATTTGATATTTTTTTCAACGTATTCTTGAATGTCATCTGGAATTGCCATAACTATTACTGGGATTGATTTCTTATAATGTTTTATTATATAGCATAAATTAGATATGAACTGGTCATTTTTCATTTAAACAACTATTAAAGGAAAATTTTAATCAGTTTATACCAAACAAAAATATCAAATTATAAACAACCGAAAATACAACAATTGCAACAAACCAAATTGAATTTATAACACCAAAAGGAATTTTGGTTATTGACTGAACTAAACAAAAAAGTGTTTGGAAGAATCACTACAAAAGAAATCATAGGAGTAACCCCCGCAATTCCTGATACAAAGAAATTACTAGAAAATGAATTCCAAAACTTGATTAACGAACTTAAATCCCAAACCAAAGATGATTTGAAAAAATTATTAAAAGAACAACAAATAGCAAATAAACACATCAATAGTAGACCCGGTGCCATGGCTCTGGCACAAGACAAAATTCGATTATTTACTGAATATAATCAAAAATATATCCAAATTATTAATGAAAAACTAAATTCTTAATTTTTATCTTTTTTCTTTTTTGATCTATTTTTTGTAGATTTTCTATTTTTACTAATTAATAATGAAATAATTGCCCCAGCTGGAATTCCTATTATTGTTCCAATGCTTACATAAGGCGCTATAAAGAAATTACCAACCCAAATCCCACCATCTGTTGTTAATTCCATAAATGTTCTAGGTCGTAATATCGTAGAAACAACCTGTGATTCACTCTTTTCCTCTCCCATGTCATTAGTATATGTGACTATGATGTGAAATGGCAATTTGTATTCTGTATTCACTTTCTCAATTGGAGAAATAATTCTTGAAGTAACTGTGACTGGAGAATTTTTTTGTATAGTTGAAAATGAATGCAATGTTTCTCCTCTGAACTGAATATCTATAGGAGGAATTATCTCAACATTTACATTCGTAATTTCTATGTCTTCTGAAATTATTTCTATAATAAATGGAAATTCAGCATTTGTAAAAATCGCTTCTGGTATAGTGGTATGAATTATTACACTTGGCTCTTCTTTTAGAACTATTGGTATTGCAATATCATGAACAATCGGTTCTTGTGGTTCTTTGTTATTGCTTACTAAAACTTGAGAATATTTTACATTAAGAAAATGAATTCCTGGATTAATATCTGATGAAATTTTAAAATCTATATTTTCTCCATATGAGCCACTTTGAGATAATTTGTCTATTCTTATGCTATTATCTGAAACTGGAATTATTGCATTGTCTTGACTGGTAAAGATAAATGAAATGTCTTGTTTGTCTTCCCAACCATTATTTTTAATTAGTATCGAAATTGACATTATTCTTCCAATTATGGACTCATCTGGGTGTGTTAACTGAATATCCATACTTCCTTCCATGCTTTGATTTATCATCTCTCCATACACATTTGGCAGTAAAACAAAACTCCAAAATAGAAAAAAATACAACATCTTAATGATCTTCATTATATTTTACCTGAAATTCTTCCATAACCCTGTTTTTCTTAGAGAGAATTCTCTCACACATATCTCATATACTAATTTGTAGAATTTAAGATATCACCTTTTATTTTAGAAAAGATTCTACTCTTGATATTAAGAAAAATTACCCATGAGTAATTTTGTAAACTAGATACACATTAAATCATCATAAACAATTTGATATCATTGAGTGCAACTGACTCTTTACGGGAAGACCACAAGCAGATCAAACGTCTAGAAAAAATAATCATAAAATGTTACAAGAATCTCTATGACGGAAAGGACATACCACTTGGTGATATTGAAAAAATAAATCTAGTAATTGCAGAATTCCTAGACTCTATCCATTACTCAAGAGAGGAAGATTCGTATTTTCCATGTGTGGCAAGCTATGATCATCTAAAAGAAGAGATAAGAAATCTGATGATAGAGCACGAGTTTTCGCGAAGGATTGCAAAAAACATATCAACACATCTGACACGTTGGAAGAACGGAGAAGATGCAAGAGAACCTGTGGCAAGATTTCTTAGAACATATTCAATTTACCTTATGGACCACATGTCAAAAGAGGAACAATTCTTTGATAAGGCCGAAAGCGAAGTAATATCAAAAGAAGAAGAGATGGAGATGTTTGAGCAGTTTCGTTCTGTTATGGCAATTACAAAAAAGATGCAAGAGATGATCAAAGAAATTGAGTATCTTGAGAAACGTCCTTGGTTTCTAACGTAAGCTCTTTAAGACCTATTTGAGAAATTTCAAATTATGAAGCCTTTTGTTTTATGGATGACTGGCCTACCATGTTCAGGTAAGACTACAATTGTTAGAGAGCTACAAAAAGACATTCCAAATCTAGCAATGCTTGATGGAGATGAGCTAAGAGAGTGGTTTTCACCAAAAGACTTTTCCAAGGCAGGAAGAGATGAGCATAACAAAAGAGTAGCTCATCTGGCAAAATTATTACTAAAACACGGTGTTCCATCTGCAGTATCTCTTGTTTCCCCATACAAGGAAAACAGAGACAATGCAAGAGAGATCATCAATTCAGGTGACCAGTTTGCTGAATGTTATGTCAAATGCTCAATTGAGAAATGTGAGCAAAGAGATGTCAAGGGAATGTATGCCAAAGCAAGAAGAGGCGAGATCAAAGGATTTACAGGAATTGATGATCCCTATGAGGCTCCACAGAATCCAAACTTGCTAATTGATACAGAACACGAGTCATTAACAGATAGTGCAAAAAAGGTAAAGGAATTTCTTAAGAAAAGAAACCTAATTTAGTTTTTTAAATTCTTTAACTATTTTATCATGAATCAATCCATTAGTTACTAAAATTCCATTTTGATGGTTTACTATTTTGTTATTGTATGTAATGTCATTACCGGACATATCAGTCATTTTACCACCCGCTTCAGAAATTAAACAATATGATGCAGCTGAATCCCATTCTTTCATCTTATTTGTTGTAGTAATGTATGCATCTGCTTCTCCTGAACTAATCTTCCCTACTTTTAGTGAACTTCCTATACTAGTAAAATTTTTGATCCCTAATTTTTTGATAAACATTTTTTCTTTTTCTGAAAGATGATGTCTTGAACCAACTGCTTTACATTTTGAAAGTTCTGAAACTTTTGTAACTGATATTTCCTCCCATTTGCCTTTTGAAAACCTAAAAGCACCCCTGCCTTTTTGTGCTGCAAAAATAGTTTTTTCTGTAGGCCAACCAATAACACCTATGATTGGTTTTTTATTTTTTATCAGTGCAATCATTACAGTAAATTCTCCAGTTTTGTCTATAAAATCAGAAGTGCCATCAAGAGGATCAACTATCCAAATAATTTCCTCCGATAATCTCTTCTGATCATCTTTATCTTCTTCAGATAAAATTTTATGATTTGTTTTTGATAAAATAGCCTTAATGATTTCATTACTTTTTAGATCAGCTTCTGTAATTGGTGAATCATCACTTTTAGTGAATGTTTGGTATTTACCTTCATATATTTTTAAAATTGAATTTCCTGCTTGATATACAGCCTCAATAGCCACATCTAATTCTGGCATTTTGTCTAAAACTGGAATGTTTTTCATTGATAATTACCTAGGTAGTTAACTCTGGCTTTAATGTCCAGACGACTCCTAGGACAATAAATGGAATTGACATTATTCCGATAATTGCAAGTATGATGTTAAATTGAGATTCTGATACCTGCGGATTATTGACTATCCAAGGTAATGGCAATGTAATGACTACCCAAATTATTCCTAATAAAATAATTAATTTGGCCTTTTTCTTTCTATCTGTCATTATTCTCAGTATTCTTTGAGCAGTATTAAATCCATGTGAATTTACTTGATTGATTCTCCGCCATCAACTGTAAGTATTGCCCCTGTTGTCCAGGCAGCGTCATCGGAAGCAAAATACAAGATTGCTTTCGCTACTTCTTCTGGTTGACCAATTCTGCCTATGGGATGCTCATTATTCATAAATTCCCTATCTTTTTCAGTTTTTAAAAATGGTTTTGTCATATCTGTATCAACTACACCAGGACAAATACAATTAACCCGAATTTTGTATTTTGCATATTCTAATGCCCAACATTTTGTAAGAATAATTAATCCTGCTTTTGCTGCAGAATATGCATCTGCATTAAATCCTTGATATGCTTTTAATCCTGCATCTGATGAAATATTGATTATTGATCCTGATGTTTTTTGTAAATGAGGCATTGCTGCTTTTGTAAATCTAAATTGTCCTGTAAGATTCACATCCAAAACATCATTCCATTCGGATTCATCAATTTCATGTAATTGTTTTATCTTTGGAAAAATTCCTGCATTATTTACTAGAATATCTAATTTACCAAATTTCTTAATAGTTTGTTCTACAACTTTTTTAACATCATTTTCATTTCTAATATCAGCTGTTATTCCTATTGTATTTGAAAGCTGACTAACTGCATTTTCTAATCTCTTCGAATCTTTTGCTGTTATGACTACATTTGCACCATTTTCAGCAAAAATTTTTGCAGTTGCAAATCCAATACCTCTACTTCCACCAGTTACAATTGCAACTTTACCAGATAGTTTCAACGTTTTTTTCAATAAATTTCGTAATTTATAGCTCTTTAAACTAATATAGAAATTTACTTTTCATATTTGTAGGATGAATTCTATAATTTGAAAATAATTTTATCATTTCATAAATCATTCTTCAAAACCTAACTGTTTTCAAGAATTTCATCAAGTACTATCAACATCTAATAATAAATCAAAATATCATGTAACATTATTTTCTTTCACATTATCTCTGTTGAATTTTTTAATTTTCTAATTATTTTGATATAATTTTTTCCAAATCTTTGGGTTAACTAGAAGCATAAAATTTTTCATAAAACTCTATAAGATATTATAATTTTTCATACTAAATCTTAAATAATTGAAGTAACTACAATAAATAATGCCGAAGGATATAATTCCTATCGACTAAAGTGGCGTTACCCCGCAGAACGGAAAAGGTAATCAGGCGTTTTAACGACCTGACCACGAGAGGAAATCTCTCACAGTTCTGCAGTAAAGGGGTAAACGCCTTTTTAATTTTCAATAATATCCACCGATACTGGACCTAATTCATTCCCATTCGGATTAATTTCAATGGATATTACCTGTTGAGCTGGAACTGAAATTGCTTTTTGTCCATCATAATCCCAAGTATAATACTCTGATATTCCTGTTTGATGTAGAATCCCTTTCAACTTGAAATTTTCAGAAAAATTATAATTTTCTCCTTTTAATAAAATAGTTAGAGATTGAGGACTATCACCATTGGGAACAAATCTGAAAAGATAATCTCCTTTATTCACAGTAAATGTATTAGAATAAATTCCATTTTTGTATAAATTAGGATCTGCCAAAGTAGCATGAAAAACTACATTACTATTTTCCATATCATCCTGACTAAACGATAATCCTATTACAACTACTATCAACACTATAGGAATGATGATTATTATTTTTTTATTCATTTAAGCTAAATCATTAATTCTATTATAAAAATAAATTTCTAATCATAGCTCCAAAGCTTCTTTCAGACCCTTGTATCTATTTCTTATAGTTACTTCTGTAACTCCTGCCGCAACTGCAATATCTTTTTGAGTTTTATTTTCACCATTTATTACACAAGACAGGTATAATGCTGCAGCGGCTAATCCCATTGGATCTTTTCCTGCAGAAAGTTCAATTTTAGTAGCTTGATCTAAAATCTCCACTGCCTTTCTTTTTGTTTTTTCTGATAATTCTGCAATACTAGATATTCTTGAGATGCATCTAATAGGATTTACAACTGGCATTTTCAGATCTAATTCTCTTAATAATAACCTGTAACATCTTGCAATGTCTTTTCTCTTAATATTAATTCCATTTGCAACATCTGTTAACGTTCTTGGAGTTTCAGTATTTCTACATGCAGCATAAAGAGATGCTGCTATAAGACCTGGAATTGAACGCCCCCTGACAAGCCCTTTGTCAAGTGCTTTTCTGTAAATATATGCTGTCTTTTCAATAACAGCATCAGATAATGCAAGTTTTGTTTTTAGCCTATCTAATTCGCTAAACGCCTGTCTAAAGTTTCTGTCAACGGGTTCGTGAACTTGACTTCTATTGTCCCATGTCCTTAGTCTTTCAATTGTGCTCTTCATTGATGCAGTGAGTGGTTTTCCAGTAGCATCCTTATTTTGAGGATTAATTATGGTGGCCAGTCCCATATCATGCATAGCCAAAGAAGTTGGCGTACCTGTCCTGGTTCTATTATCCCCCTCTTCTTTAGAAAATGCTCTCCATTCTGGTCCTTCTTGTTCTACTCTATCCGTAGCAACAAAACCACACTTGGAGCAAAACATCTCCCCAGTATTAGAATCAGTCAAAATTGCTCCCTTGTTACAACGTTGACATCTATCACTAGAACCAACACTTTGAGCCATAAATTCAGAAATTCATCTTCATCCTATACTTAAAAAGATTTGACATACAAAATTGGGTAGATTTTCTGAATTTAGGCTTAAAAAAAATATTTAAATACAATTTTTTTATCCACACAGACATAGAATGGTAAAATGTCCCCTATGCGGAGAGTCGCTAAATAACAACTCTGTGATTCCAAATCACATACAAAAAATCCATCCACAAAGAATATCAATCCTAAATCTCTAGGAAAGACGTTCTTGTTAGTAATATTTTATTTACTGTTAAGCAATGTTTACACTTGAAATTAAGTACAAATCACAAGATCAAATTCATTGTCAGATTTACAAAATAAATGGAATAAACAACAAAAACCAGGGATTACCGATAAAATCAATGATACATTTAATCCGAAAGGAGCATTAAAACCTAAAATCCAAAATGGAATCAAAAAATTACAGACACAAATTGCCAAACTTGATTCAATGATTGTAAAATTAAATGAAAGAGATAGTAAACTTTTCAAAAGAATAGTTGAAGCAACTCAGTTACATGATGTGAGTACAAGTAGAATTTTATCAAAAGAATTAGTAGAGGTAAGAAAAACTACAAAAATTTTAGGTAATGCAAGAATAGCATTAGAACAAATTGAATTAAGATTAACAACTTATCATGATCTTGGAGATACTGTAGTTACTATAATGCCTACAATAGGTTTGATGAAGAATCTTAAATCATCTATTGTAAAATTCATGCCAAGTGCTGACCAAGAAATTAATCAGATGGCACAAATGTTAGGTGGATTTATGACTGATAGTTTCTCAAGTGATGCTACATTTGGAATGGATGAAACAACCAATTCTGAATCCGAGAAAATTCTACAAGAGGCAGCAGCTGTAGCTGAAAGTTCCGTTGGAAATAGATTTCCCTCAATGCCTACAAACACTAAGACTTCTAAAAGTAAATTTTTCTGATACCTAAAATTCTAAATCTTAACTTTCTAGAGGCTCTCTGGACTCTTTAATTTTCTTAATTCTGTTACCTTCATTGTCGATTATTCTATCAATTCCAGATAACCTATCTCTTAAATTATTGATAAGTGAGCCTACCTCATCTGCCTCATTTTCAACTTGTTGTCTCTTATGAGCCAGTTCTTTAATCCCTCTATTTTCCTCTTCAATGTACTGACTCACTTTCTCTAATTTTTCTTTTAGATTTTTAATATCTACAGATTCTTCTTCAATATCTTTCTCTAAAACAGTTCTCTTATCTTTTAGATTTTTTATCATTAACCCTACATAGTCAATGGCTTCTTCTAATTTGGCACGTTTATCCATTAATTCTACAATTCCAATTTCTCCTGCTGTTTCATTAGATGATGTTCCTCTGGATTTCATATTCAAATTTTCATTGGTAGTTCTTTCTTCAGTCATCTCTCCGCCTTCTTCCTTCTTGAATTTATCAAACATTTTATGATCTCTTTTCAAAATGAGAATAAAAAGTTATTATGAATCTCAAAGCTGACCTAGTGACTGATTTTTTGATCATTGAAAAGAAAAATGGTGGCTATACCACCAAAAATTGAATTTCTAAACTCTATTAGAATTATAAAAAATTTCCCAAGTTTACTATTGGCTAATATGAAACGGTATGATACTAATCTACATATCAGGACTTAGTCTAGAATTAATCAAATAACCAACCTTTGTCTACATCTCTGTTATATTTCTAGAAAATATGATTCTGTATCTAATTTCTTCATCAATTATTCTTTGTATTGTGTATACGATTCTTAGATACAGAATCAATTTCACGCTATCAATATTCAACTTGTTCTCAATTTTTATAATCCTCCAAATTTTTCTCAAGTTTCTTTAAAAAACACTATTTTGACATGGATCTTATGGATTGAATGTGCTCAGCCAATGTTTCACCATCTGTTCTTTATATATTAAAACTCGCTAAAATCAATCAAAAATCATCAAAAACTTCTCAAAAATAATTTTTTCTTGAGTTTTTAAAAAATTTGATTTTTATGTAAAAATTTTAGGCATATAAAAATTTGAGATTTTCTCTCACCGCAGTAATTTTTGCTAAAATTATTAATTTTAAGAGATGAAATACCCGTTCCGCCATGCGTTCCGCTTTAAAGTTTCAAAATGTCCCTCATTAACCAATTAATCCTATACTAACACATGTCAAAACAACAATACAGGTCCGAAATGGGCATAATGGGTGACATCTTAGACGTAACTGCCGATGGTGGTCGTACTGGAGTCATTGTATCTGCAATCTCTCGCAAAGCCAACCTATCTCACTATGCAGTACTAGACAAATGTGAGAAACTGGTAGAAGCAGGCTTAGTCGAGTCAGTCAAAAACGACAGGAATAGAGTCTTCTTGATTACTGAAAAGGGACTACAATTTTTCCAGGAATTCAAGAGATTCCAGGGACTTGTCGAAAGTATGAATTTGAGGTACTAGCCATGAACCCAGAACTCGTACCTGTTAGAGAAGAGTCTATTCGAGAAGATGGAATGCTTTTTGTAAGGACTGATGGTATTCTCGAAACAATGGTTAAGGCACCTTTGATACTTGCTGGCTTAATTATTGTAGCAATAGTGATGCCTCTTCAGACCTCATTCAGCTCTACTCGAACTCTTGAACTTGTCATTTACTCTGATGGATCCACACATGTATCTACACAGATAGACGTGGATCCATTAGAACCTGATTTTGAGCTTGATTTGTTTGGTAAATCAATAGATAATTTTGTTGCAGTAGGGGATGCTGGATTTTTGTTATCTGAAGAAATAATTGAAGACAAAGCAATAATTGACACACTTGGTTCATCAAGTATTATAATTGATTATGATATTCATGACTTAATTTCAAAAGAAGGACGAGTTTGGACATTCTCATTTGATTCTCCATCTGATTACACATTACTAATGCCAAAAAATTCAGTCATAGTTGGAATAAGTGGTTTACCAAACAATATGGAAATAATAGATGAGCAAACAAAGCTAGATCTTACTACTGGATTATCTGAAATAAACTACATCTTTGGTGCACCAATAAATCCAACTACTCACAAACCTACAATTCCAGACGAATCATTATTTAATTATGTTAATGTTGCAGTTATTGTTGGCACAATTATAGCTGCAGTAATAGGTGGAGTATTAATACTAAAAAGAAAGCAACAAAAATCCTTACCATCAATTATACAAACAGAATCTATTTCTGAAAAAAAAATTGAAACAAAATCTATTGACACAGAAACTATATTCAGTTTTAGACCTGAAATGCGTGAAGATGACAAAGAGATTGTGAAATTTATTTCTAATAATGGAGGTCAAGCACTTGAAAGTGAATTAAGAAAGAAATTTCTTCAACCAAGAACTACTATGTGGAGAGCTGTAAAAAGATTAGAGAGATTAGGAGTTATCGAAATTGATAAAAAAGACTTACAAAATTTAGTAAAACTAAAAAAAGATTTGGAGGAAGAGAAATGAAAAAAATAACCTCATTTGTATTGCTAATTTTAGTATCTAGTATGGTTCTAGGTGGTATGACTAATACTGTTCAAGCCCAAACTGATCCGTCTATTCTTTTAAAAATTGCAAAACATGCCCAGAAACAACTTGAAAATCAGATAAATCAAGACTCATCAGATAAAATAAAACAACTTTTCAAAGATGGTGCACAACAAATTAAGGCCTTGGAAGAATCTCTTAGAAATAATGAAATTGATTTAGCAAAACAACATTTTCTTTCTGCAATGAGAATATTCAAAGAAGTGTCTCAACAATTATCAATCAATCAATCTTCCCAAGCAGAAATGGCTACACTTAAAGCTACAGCAGAAGATCCTTCCGCTGATCTTCTTAGAATGCAAAACTATGTTGATAATCTCAAGACAATTGCTAAAAAATACAATACATCAATTGATTTTTCTGAGCTAGACGATCTCTTTGTAACAGCAAAAAAACAGATCATAGATAGGCAATTTGATGATGCATTACAAACAATTAGCAAAATTAAACAAATTACTGTAGATTTCAATAACAAAATTCGTGAATATGCATCTCAACAAGAGCAATCCCGTGCTAAAGAATATGCCCAAAAATACTTAGAACAACTGGATAGATTAATTGAAAATGCAAAGAACAAAGGCTTATCTGAAGATATTATCCAAAAACTTGAAACAGCTAGAGAAAATCTCTCCTCAGCAACAAACCCACATGAGATAATCAAACAAGTAAGAGAAATCATATCAATTAAAGAACAATTTGAATTAACAAAAAATGATCGACTAGAATCTAGAGTTATGCAAATTGAAAAAATATTATTTACATTATCTAACTCTGATAAATTAAGTCAAACTGATCTAGAAGATGCTAAAAAAACACTTCAAACCATTAAACGCTATTTATCTCAAGGTGAATTTGAAACGGCAAATGAATTATTACGATCATTGGCAACATTACTAGAACAATTTCAAGATTAATCATCTTATCATAAACTTCATATACATTTTCTAAACAGAATTGAACATGGCTTCTAAGGCAATTACTGTTGGTGTAGGAATTCCAATGATCGTAGTTGGTGCTTTGATAGCGTGGTTATGGGCTCCATTACAAGGTGAAATGCAAAACACAGTAGAATTTGTGGGAAGCTTGATTGGGATTTTAGGAGTAGTTTTCTTTATTTCTGGCTTATTCTATACAAAAGAACCTGTAATGCATTAATCAAAACTCATTGAATAAATAATGAAAAAAATTACCACAATTACTTGAAAGTTAGACTATTTGAGATATTTACATCAGTCGAAGGAGAAGGAATTCTTTATGGTACAAAAACGCTTTTTGTTAGATTAGCTGGTTGTCCATTTACTTGTTTTTATTGTGATACCAAAGAATCACTTCCACTTGATTCTGGAAAAGAATACACAATTGAGGATGCATGTAAACTAATAGATTCTAATCTCAAAAATCAGACATATAAAGTAAATTTCACAGGTGGTGATCCATTAATTCAACATGATGCAGTAGCTGAACTTGCAAAATATATTCAAACTAAAAAAATTCCAACATATCTCGAATCATCATGCTTTGATTCTGACAGATTCAATCACGTATTACCCTTTATTGATATTGTTAAAATAGAATTTAAGACAAAAGATTCTGATTTTGTAGATTCTAAACACTATGAAAGATTAATTGATAATGCAATGAAATGTCTTCAATCATCTGTTGCATCTAAAAAAACTACATATATCAAAATAGTTGTAAGCTCCAAAACTAAATTAGAAGATTTTAAAGATTTGGTTGATAAAATATTTCATATTATTTCAAAGCAAGACATTGATGGATTCATTATACAACCAACATATGGTATTGCAGAACCTTCATTAGATCTGCTACTAAATTTGTATGACATAGTTTATCCACATTACATTGATGTCAAAGTTGTACCTCAACTTCATAAATTCATTGGAGCACCATAATCTTACTTCCAGCCTAGAAATCAGATTAGGTTCAAATACTAGAAAAAATCTGTGAAAACATCAATGGATAAAGAACGTGTAAAAAAACTCGTTAGAGAACTAATCATAGAAATTGGTGAAGATCCTACACGTGAGGGTCTTAAAGATACTCCTGAAAGAATTGCAAATATGTATCAGGAAATATTTGATGGATATGAGTCTGATTCTGAATTATCAGTACAATTCTCTGAAGATTCTGATGTAGTTATTGCACGTAATATTCAGTTTTATTCGATGTGTGAACACCACATGTTGCCATTTTTTGGAAAAATTCACATAGCATATTCTCCTAACGGCAGAGTTTTTGGAATCTCAAAACTGGTAAGATTAGTTGAAAAATACTCTAAAAGACTACAAATTCAAGAACGACTAACCAAAAATATAGCTGATGAATTATTTGCTCAGGGCGTAAAAGGAGTAGTAGTTTTAGCTGATGCAGAACATTTCTGTATGAAAATGCGTGGAGTTAGAAATGATGCAATACTTACCACATCTGCATATAGAGGAATTTATGAAAATAGGGAGGAAAAAGAGAACATTATGACTATGATTAGACGACGTACCTCCGACATATCACTTTAGGTTCTCCTGAAAAATTAAATAATCAATCTTTTAGACAAAAACCATGGGAGCTAATCCTAATGTCCACATTCCAAAAGAATCATGGCCTAATTGGACATGGTATGCAATTGAATTTGGAATTGTTATTGCAATTTCAATGTTAGTTTCAAGAGAAATTACCAATTCCATACAAGGACTAACTCCAGCAATCCAAAATTATGTATTCATGGGAATTGTTGGTGGAATATTCTTTATTTGGTATATTATAATTAGAAATTTTGTTTTCAAAAAGAAGATTCTTGATAACAAATACTAAACTATTTTAGATATTTTGTTTTGTCTATAATACCAGCTTTTTGAAAGGCTATTTTTCTATTATTACAAGATTCACAACTACCGCAATGATATTTTTTGTTGGAATAACAACTCCATGTTTTGAAAATGGAATTACCCAAAGTTTTGAAACCACTTTTTAGTAAGTCACTTTTTGAAAGACCCTCACGATACGGTGACCATATTTTGATATTTTTTCGTAATCCTGAATTTATTCCATCAATCTCACCTTGATTAAAAGCTGATTCTAGCTTTTTTGCAAATATTGGTCTGCAATCAGGATAGTGTTTATCACCTGTATGCGCACCATATGCTACAAATGGTGCATTAAGAGTAAACGCCCATGCTGAAGCTACTGATAGAAATACTGCATTTCTAATTGGAACAACAATGGAATAATCAAACTGGCTTGGAATTTTCCTCTTTGAACTAGTCAAAACATTAGAATCTCCATACAATTCTTTCATAAAACCAATATCGATAATTTTATGCTGTTTTAGTCCAAGCTTCTTTGCAAAAGTTTTTGCTGCAACAATTTCTCTGTTTGCTTTTTGACCATATGAAAATGAAATTCCATAAAGATCATACTTTGATTTCAGATAACTAACTACACAAACTGAATCTACTCCACCACTAAACAAGATAACTGCTTTTTTCATAACTTCACTTTCTTGATTATTTTTTTATTACTAGTGCACCCTTACTTGGTTTACAAATTACAGTTTGACATTTGGTATTTGCTGATGCAAATCCTCTAGACATTGCTAAACTTATCTTCTTTAAATCTGCTGAACTCTTTGAAAATGCAATTACTGAAGGACCTGCACCACTAATTGTCACACCAAATGCACCAGCCTTGAGAGCATTTTCTTTAACCTTGGCAAATCCTGGTATCATGTGTTGTCTTGCAGGCTCTACGATCACATCTTTTATGGAATCTCCTATCAACTTGGGATCTTTTTTCATAAATCCTGCAACAATTGCTGCAGCATTTGACAAATTTGCAATACTGTCAACCAATCTGACTTTTTTAGGTATTACACCTCGTGATACTTTGGTTTTCTTTTTTGGAACCTTAAGTTTTGGAACTGCAACACACATTCTTAGATTCATTGGTGGTCTAATCTTGATTACATTTAGAGGGTTTGTCCTTACTATTACAAATCCTCCCAATACTGATGCTGCTACATTATCATAATGAACAGAACCTGCACTGGCCTTTTCTCCAGATCCAGCAAATTCTACAAGCGTGTTTTCATCTAATTTCAATTCATACATTTTATCAAACGCAATTACAGTAGCTGCTGCTGAAGCTGCACTACTACCCATTCCAAATCCTGCAGGAACACCCTTTTTGATTTTAATTTCTATACCATCTTTTATTTTGAATTTTTTTATCATGTTTTTAACAACTAATCCCGCTGTGTTGTTGTCTGGATTTGTTGGAATATTATCTTCAGTGACTATGCTTATCCCACTTTTCTTTTTTGTTAAAGTAACTTCATCAAAAAAAGCATCAACTGCTAATCCAAACACATCAAATCCTGGACCCAAATTTGCAGTAGAAGATGGTGCTCTTACAGTAACCTTTGATGCCACTAGTCTTCTACCTCTTCGCCCAAGTTAAGAATTCTGCTTAGTGCTCCCTCCAAGTTTACTAATCCTTCCCCCGTAACATTAGAAACTGGAATCAAACCTTGAGCAAAACCGCCTAGATTCAAACCTCGCAAAATATTTGTAGTTAAACTGTATGTCTCTCCATCTGCCTCTTTGGCAATGGCATTCTCTAATAATTTTAAATTACTTGACCACTCTAAAATATCTTTTAGTTTAGAACCTATTAGATCTGTTTTGGTAATGATGTTAATTGTTGGCAAATTCAAGCGTAATCTTATTGATGTTGCAAGAAGAGCAATTGAGACAAAGTTTACTGGTGTAGTAATTAATGCACCGTCAAAAAGAAATATGTTTGTTTTTTCTTCAGATGAAATATTTTCTACAACAAAGCGACCACTAGAACGATATGCAAATAATTCAATTTGACCAGGTGTATCTACAATTAGATAATCTGGATTTACTTTACCAATATGCTCTTGAATCTCATCAATCTTAGAAGCAATTAGGTCATTTGCCATGACTACAGCACCATTTGGACCTAGATCATATTTTTGCATTATATCTATAACATCGACATAATCTCTAACATCAATATCACATGTATAGGGTAAATTCCTAACACCAGGATCCAAATTCAATACAGCTGCAAATGCACTATTTTCTGTATAATACTCATACAGTTTAGATGTTAAAAGAGATTTTCCTGCTCCTGCTGTTCCTGTTACAAAAATTGATTTCAATACTATCTAAATTTTCTTTCTTGGCTTATATTTCAAACTAGTCACTTTTGATCTTGCTTCTTCAAAATATACCATAATGGCAATCAATAACTAACTAAAATTCCAACTGATCTATAACTTGTAGCATTACATGAAATTTGTGATTCAGAAATCTATTGATGAAAAAGAGACACATCTAAAAGAACTAGTTATCAAATTATTAGAAGAAAAACTTTTCAGACTATGATCTTTTGGATTCATTATTTGCTGAAGTCAAACAAGAAATTCAAAAAAACTGCCAACTAACTAGCTAATTTCTTAGTTTTTCAAAATTTGTGCCTAGATACAGGCATTCAATATTGTTACTAAAATTTAGTCAACTTTCATATTTGAATCTATAAAAAAAATTATCGATGAATTGGAGAATTATCGCTATTCCTGCAACTCTTATTCCTATTTTCATTATAGCGATTCAATTTGATATAAAATTTGAAGATGTAATGGCAATTGGAGTTATTCCATTTGTAGCAGCCGTAATTGCCATGATGATAAAACTAGGTCTTCAAGGAATAAAATTTGCATACATTGCACACAAATATCTTGGGAAATTCGATTCTTTTTGGAAGTTATGTGGTGTTAGAATTGGAAGTGAATTTATCAAATTTACCACTCCGATGTTTGTGGGTGCAGAATTTGTTATAATTTACTATTTACATAAAAAAGGAGTTGCACCTTCAAAATCTACTTGGATTGCAATAATGGATATAGTCACTGAAGTTTTTGCAGGAGGCTTGTTATCAATTATGGCCGGCATTTTTGCATTGATGAATGGAGCATATGTTGTGGGCGCTATAATTTTAGGAATTAGCATTACTGTAA
This sequence comes from Nitrosarchaeum sp., assembly GCA_021414105.1. Lineage (GTDB taxonomy): Archaea > Thermoproteota > Nitrososphaeria > Nitrososphaerales > Nitrosopumilaceae > Nitrosarchaeum. Next base: position 51,392 of record JAIOPB010000019.1, read on the forward strand.
CTTCATTATGGATGGTTCTGTTCTTTTTATCTTCTAAGAGAACTTTTCAAGTTCCAAGGATCTTTGTTAGTTTAACTAAACGATTTGTTAAAGTAAAGGGAGAAAAATACATTGAGCAGACTAATTCCTGGATGGAAGAAGTTTGTACAATGAGTAGACAAAATCTTAGAACAACAGAATCAAAAAAAGTCTTTACTATCTCTTTTCTATTCTCGCTTGCCTCTTGGTCATTTTATGGAATATCATTTATGATAATTGCAATGGGAACAGAATACATGATTGGTATTTTTGATTCAATCATGGCCGTAATGGGTGCAAATGCAATTGGAAACCTACCAATCACATTAGGTGGTTCTGGATTGGCAGAGTTTGGCATTGTTGCATATCTGAATAACTTGGATCCATTCAATCTTACTATCTCTCAAGGAACAGTTGCATGGGATGCAGTAATTGGTTGGAGAATTGCTACTTACTATGTACCTATTTTGATAACTTGGCTTTTACTGGTAAAACTAGCCTTGAGTAAAATCCCAAAGAAAGAAAAATTATAGAAATCATTCTAATCCAAAATGCTAGTACGCATAGTTGATCAAAAAAGTTATCTATTTTGTGACATGTTCATAATTATGGCAAAAAAATTTGCTTGTGGTGATGTTGTAAATGGTTGTGGTTGGTCTACAACTGCAAATGATGAAAATGAGCTGTTTCAAAAGATATCTGAACACGCCAAAAACAATCATGATATGACTAGTATTCCCAATGAGATTATTCAGAAAGTGAAATCTAAAATCCAAGAAGTTTAATTCATGTCTCACTATTTGACAGTCAGAAAAAATCAGCAAATATCATATCAATTTGATTTTATATGGCAAAATAAGCATAGAAACCACTTTATCTTTTAACGAATTTTTTGATTTATGGATTTTAAAGATAAAATTGTACTAATCACAGGTGCTTCATCTGGAATAGGTAAAGAAGTTGCTATACAATTTGCCAAAAAAGGCTCCAATGTGATTTTAGTTGCACGAAGAAAACAAAAATTAGAACAAATAGCTGATGATCTAAAAAAATTCAACATCTCTACTATGATTTGTGAATGTGATGTTTCTGATAAATTACAAGTAGAGAAAATGTCCAAACTTGTTTTAGAAAAATATGGTTCTATTGATATTTTAGTAAATAATGCTGGTTTTGCAATTTATGGTTCTGTTTTTGATTTAACAACTGAAGAAATTGAATCACAGATGGCAACAAATTATTTTGGTATGATTTACTGTATTAAAAATTTTCTTCCATCAATGCTTGAAAAAAAATCTGGACATATTGTTAACGTGGCTTCTGTTGCCGCAAGTTTTGGTTTACCTGGAATTGCATCTTACTGTGCATCAAAGTTTGCAATGTTGGGTTTTTCAGAAGGTCTAAAACATGAGCTTAATAGAACTGGTGTTGGAATAACAGTTGTAAGTCCAATAATGGTTCGAACTGACTTTTTTGATCATCCTTCTTTTAAAAAAATGCCAAAATATTCGCCACTATCTATTAGTGATAAAACAGTCACAAAAGCAATCTTAAGAGCTGCAAATTCACCACGATTAGAAATTATAGTTCCTTCAGTAGTTCGCGGTGCTGTATGGATGAAAAATACATTTCCATATTTGATTAATCCTATTTTGGGTATGGCTTTTAAAAAACAATTAAACTCTAAAACAAAAAACTAGCTTTATTCTTCTAATTCTTCATCTACAGATGCGCTAGATCCTACATCAAGTAACTCCATTTCTTTTAATTCAAATTGATATATTGCATTCATATCGATTTCTTTTTCTTTTTGGAGGTACTCTGCTACCTTTTTACTTAATGGTGCTTTATGTTGATCAAAAATAAACTCGTAGACTACTCCTTTTTCTAAATCTGATGTTTTAATTTTTTTTGATAAATCAAATGTAACTATATGTCTACCATCTTCAATTGGATCATATACTTGCGCGTCAATTTTATTGTCTGAACCATAAATTTCAAGAATATATCCAGCTCTTTTTAGCTCTTCTGGTTTCTCAAACTTTGCATTTTGAATTTCATCAGAAACCCAATCTGGAATGTCATCCTTTTTAGATGATTTTTTTTCTTTCTTAGTTGATTTCTCTTCGTCTGTCTTTTTTACCATAAAATAACAACTCTAGTCTAATTCTTTGTCTTTCTTGCTTTTTTGCCACCATTCCAGATAATCATCTTGTTTATCTTCGCGTGTCTTCTCTTTTTGATTTAGTCTGTATTTGATGTCAGAAACTTGTTCTCGCGTAGCATACAGTCCACATCTCTTACAAATGAAATGTTTTGTAGCAGAATCCATTTTCATAGGAATTTCCACTTGATCAAATAACTTGAATAAATCATCTCTGCCTCTATTCTCTTCTGCAGTTTCTGCTTCATATTTTGCTTGAATTTTCTTTCTCTCTCTTGCAGTACATTCTGGACAGTTAGGCACTAATAATTTGGCTTAATTTTTTCCATAAAAGCGTTCCCACGTTATTATTTGATCGATTTAAAATCTGACACGCGGATTTTATCGTCATCCCTTGCGGTCCGTTCGCCCATCGAACATCCCGCGTGCCAGATAAGTAGAAATTTCAAAATAAAGTATTATTTCTTTTCTTCTAGGATATTTGCTGCTATCTTTGCTGTATTTTCTGCTCCATTAGGATCAAAATTCTTGGAAAAATCAACCAAATTCTCTTCAAATTTATTATAATTGTCTTTAATTTTTGAAATAGCCTCAATAACTTGCTTTGTCTTAACTGCTAGCACTCCAAGATTTTTCTCCTCAGCCCATTTGATGTTATTTGTATGTTCATCATAAATCGGAATACCAATTATTGGTTTTGCTTTTCCTCCAAGAATTTCACCCATTACAGTATGAGATCCATTTACTACAGCATATTTACTTAAATTCAAGACAGTTTCTTTTTCTTGCTCTGATAGAAAACCAATATCAATTTGAATCCAATCAATTTTTTTCTCCAAAGCATTAGATATGGTGTATTTTTTTCCATCTTTTCCCAGAACAGAATCAATTGTTGGTTGATTTTTTGCATGAGAAATAATTCTTTTTTCATTTTTCATTTCGTTTTGATGAAATACCTGTTCATATCTCTGACCTGTTCCATCATTAGTAGATTTGTTTCCAGTTCTCATCCAATATCCAAATTCTGAGTTTTCTATGAGTTTTTCAAGATCAGAAGTTGATTTTTTCTCAATATTGGCACTAGTAGTAAAATGACCAACATAAGTTACTTTTTCTTTTACATCTTTTGTGAAATTTAGATTGTATTCACACATAGTATAGGGAGGAGGGGAATCTGCCACAAGAATTCTGGAAGCTTTTGCAATTTGTTTTGAAACAAAAACTACTGCTGGATAAAAATAAGATTTTGATCTATACAATTTCGGTCTAAACTGATTTGTTATGAACAAACTTGGAGTTTGGCGATTTTTTGCTATAATATTTGAACCCATGTCTCCATCATTAATTACAAGATCAAATTTTTCATTATCGTATAATTTTCTTTCTTGTCTCAAGTAACTTGTAACTTGTTTTACAAGAGGAGGGTTTTTTGAAACTGGTAGCAGTAAATTTAACAGTGACAATAAAACACTTGGTCCAAACTTGCCATCAATTGGAGTTGGCATCAATATCTCATGGATTTGATCTTTATGATTAGGAAATTTTTCTAGCAATTTCTGATAAACATGATCTTTGCTTGAAAAATGAACTTCAAATTTTTCTTTTATATGATTACCTAACACTGCATTTAGCCTCATCATTCGGGAATAGTGACCACTTCCCCATGGATAGATGAATTCACCGATTTTTAACACAGATTACAATCCTCAAATGCCGTTTAAATTCTCAGTGATTTTATTCTAGAGAATCAAGGATATCATGCACATTATTTGGTCCTATTTTGACAGTGATACTTTTCTTTGATTTTAGCGCAAAATCTATGTCTTTGTTTGAAAAATTTGGTATTTCATTTGAATTAATTATAAATAATTTTTCTAACTTTGGAATTTGTTTTTCCAATCCGATCTCTTTGGCTTCTTCAAAAAGTTTGGTGTCTACACCGCTTAATGGCATTATTGGTAATACATCTTTTTGAAATACACGTTTCATTGAATAATCAATAAAATTTGTAGAAAATATCAATGGAGACAATGCAAGAGATACATGACTTATCTTATTTGACTTTGCTTCATGAAGCATAATTTCTAATATGGAATTTACAAAGATTAGATAGTTTCTGGTTCCTGTTTGATTAATTTTAACATTAAAAAATTCTAATACAACTTTTTGTTTTACTAGTCTTGGAATTATCTGATTGATCATTTTAGCTAAATTCATTAATTCTGATTTTTGTCTATAACAGATAATTATTTTTGAATCGAATCCTTGTTTTATTGTTTCAAAACAAGAAATTGCTGAAATCTCATCATAAACACTGCATATAGCATTTTTATTTTGTGATTGATATGGTATACCGCCCTGACCTTTATCTGAAAAAATACAAACATATGCATTATTTTTTGTTAGATATGTGTACAGTAATTTATCAAAATTTTCTTCTGTCCCAGGACGTGCACCCATGTTAGCTTTTTTTTCTATAATGCTAGATGTTGCAGCAATTTCTATGTCTTTTGTAAAAAATCCTTTTGATGTTCCTTCAACTTTAACAAGAAATCTTTCTCCCTTTAAGAGCAAGTTTCCACCTACTGTAGTAATTTCTGATACAACTTTTTGAAAATCATTTTTTACCTGCCTGGCAATAGCTATTTTTTCAATACCAAAAAGTAAATTGATTGCAGATGATGAAAACACAGGGTCATTTGCATCTACTAAAATGACATCTCCATCACGTTTTATTGATTTGTATGCTTGATTTTGAATCTTTAGAATTTTTTTAATATTTATGATTAATTGTGGAATTTTATTTTTAGAGAAAACTGTTGGAAAAACTACTACATAAGAAATATCTTCCATCTCTTCTTTTTTGAAATATGCCTGTTTATAATTTAGGATAAAAAATTTGGGCAATCAATATAAAACAAAACAATTCAAGTGTATTTGTGAAAAAATTTACCCAAGAACAAGTAGATCAACTTAATTCAAAAATAAAGACAATAAACGAGGCTCTTCAATGGGTCTCTGATAATCTTCACCCACGAGTTGCAAAAGCATCGAGTTTTGGTGCAGAGGATGCAGTAATTATGGATATTATGCTCAAAATTAATCCCAAGTTTAGATTCTTTACATTAGATACAGGACGACTACCTCAAGAAACCTATGACATTATGGATATTGTAAGAAAAAAATACAACATAACAATTGAGGTTTTGTTTCCTGATACTAAGGAAGTTGAAGACATGGTTAGAGAAAAAGGAATGAATCTTTTCTATGAGAGTGTGGAAAATAGAAAACTATGTTGTGAAATCCGCAAAGTACATCCAATTAATAGAATGTTATCTACACTAGATGGCTGGATTACTGGATTAAGGCGTGATCAGACTGAAGTAAGAAAGGATGTCAGTATTTTCCAAATAGATCATGGACATGGTGGAATTTTAAAAATTAATCCAATAATAGATTGGACTTGGGATCAAATTCAAGATTATATCAAGAAAAATAATTTACCATACAATAGTCTTCTTGACAAGGGATATCCAAGTATTGGATGTGAGCCATGTACTAGAGCAATTAAACCTGGAGAAGACTTGAGAGCAGGACGTTGGTGGTGGGAACAAGGAGGGAATAAAGAATGTGGCCTTCATATAGACCATAAATAGGGAATTTAGTATGTCTGATAATTCAATTAAGCCACATGGAGGAAAACTGGTAAATAGAATTACCAAAACTGATCCATCTGGATTATACTCGATATCAATTTCTGAAGACCTTGCAAATGATGTTGAAAACATTGCAGATGGAATTTTTAGTCCTCTTGAAGGGTTCTTGGGGAAAAAAGACTATGAAAATGTCATATCAAAAGGTAGATTAGCAAATGGTTTGGCTTGGACAATTCCAATAGTCCTTGATGTAGATGAATCTACAGCTGCAAAAATGAAAAAAGCCGGCAAAGTATTACTGAAGAATCATCAGGGTTTGGGCATTGCAATCTTGCATGTAAAGGAGACATTTACCTTTGATAAAGAAAAGACTGCAAAGGGAGTATACGGAACAACTGACTCTTCACATCCTGGTGTTGCAAAGACAATGTCTATGCAAAATTTTCTAATTGGTGGTAAAATTGATTACATTGCAAGACCTGAAGAGACTGAAATTAGAAAATACAGATTAACTCCTTTGCAAACACGAGAGGCATTTGCTAAGGCAGGATGGAAGACAATCGTGGCTTTTCAGACAAGAAATCCTCCACACGTAGCACACGAGATGCTTCAAAAAACATCTATCACAACAAGAGATGGAGTATTTGTAAATCCAGTAATTGGCAAGAAAAAATCTGGTGATTTTGTAGACGAGGTAATTGTAAAATGCTATGAAACTATGATTAAACATTATTATCCGGAAAATAGATGCAAGCTTGGAACTTTGCATACTGAGATGAAGTATGCTGGACCAAAAGAAGCAATACACCATGCAATTATGCGGCAAAACTATGGATGCTCACACATCATTATTGGTCGAGATCATGCAGGAGTTGGAACATTTTATGATCCATTTGCAGCACAAAAAATCTTTGATGACTATCCAGAATTAGAAATATCTCCTATATTTTTCCCAGCATTTTTCTATTGTAGAAAGTGTCTAACATATACAAATCCAAAGGCATGTCCACATGATGATGATGCAAAAGAGCAGATTAGTGGAACCAAGCTAAGACAAATGATTGATGATGGTAAATCTCCTTCTGAATTTATCTTAAGACCCGAAGTCTCAAAGGTAATTCTAGATTATCCGCACCCATTTGTTGATTAGGTATTTATTCACTCAAACTAGATTTAGCTCGTGAAGTATCTCCTTGCATTAATTTTACTTTCTGTATTTGTCATATCACCTGTTTTTGCAGAAGAATCAAAGAATCCCACATTAATTATTGATACAATAGAAATTCCATCATACGAATTTAATAAAATTCTTCGAGACGCAATTATTATTCCGATGCAAAGAACACATGCAATAAGCTGGCAAGTTACCATTGATAACAATCTTGTATATGCAAACCCTGATGGAAATGCAGTTTTGAGAATCTATGACAGAGATAATCCTGAGAAATTAGTTGAAATAGGTATGGGCTCACAACCAGATGAAAAATTCTGGATTGCAGTACAGACTCCTAAAGAGGGATATGTTGTTGTGCATAGTGACTTGGAGAGAGGATGGTCTCCCTCATCTAAAACAATCGTATCATACACTGAAAGAGCAGGATTAACAGTTAACAACGGTGCAAGAATAGTAGTATCTAATCTTGATATCGGCATATTTGCAATTGATTCCTATTCTGTTCATGGAATGGAAAGCCCTACTGATCCACCCGCAGTAAATTCTGGAAGTATGATTCTCGAATTTATTTCAGGAGATCCTGCAAAGAATCCATTTGCATTATTTCCATTTTATGTGGCTGCAGGAGTTGGAACACTGGTAGGCGTTTTATATCTAACTAAGAAGCGTTCTTAGTTTTGTAATATTTGCAATCTCTTTTGATTTTACACACACTACACATTGGTGATACTGGTTTGCAAATATTTTGACCATACATTACAAAAGTATCATTAATTTCAATCCAGTATTTTTTTGGAATCTTTTTCATTAGTTCCTGTTCTGTTTCTTCAGGAGTTTTTGTATCTACTAATCCCAATCTATTTGAGATTCTGTGAACATGAATATCTACCGGAATAGCTGGTTTGTCAAATGCATAAACTAGTACACAGTTTGCAGTCTTTCTTCCAACTCCTGGTAGTTCTATTAATTTTTCTAAACTATCTGGAACTTTTCCTTTGTACTTGGAATCAATAATTTTAGCAACCTCGATTATTCTTTTTGATTTCACATGATAGAAACCAATTGACTTTATAATTTTTTCAACATCTTTTGTTTTTGCATTGGCAAGTTCCTTTACATTTTTGTATTTTGAAAATAATGCTTTGACTGCTTTTGTTGTAGTCTCATCTTTTGTTCTTGCTGAAAGTATTGTTCCAATTAAAATGCTAAATGATCCAGTCTCTGCTTCATGCAGCTCTCTTAATGCAGTCATTCTTGGAGGCTTTACAGAAGTCATAGTATCCATCATTCCACGAAGAATTTTTTGCATCTCTGTAGGGAATTTTACGTACAAGTATTATATCTGTAATAGTCAAACTAGTACTGTTGGAGTTAACAAAAGAAGAAGAATCTGCACTAAAAGGCGAACAAGGCGAAATTATGCAGATGGCATACAGAATTTTGGTTGCAACAGGTGAGGCAACAGACTCAGAGAAACTAATTCCTATTGAATGGGCACATCTTTCTGGTGTAAACTATAATACAATTGGAGATGCAGGCGAGGAATTCTTATCTGGTATTAGTAAAAATGCTAGAGTCAAAGTCAAAACCACTCTTAATCCAATGGGATTTGACATTGATAATGTATCAAATTATCATCTAGATGATAATTTTATTTCAAAACAACTCTCCATTAGAAAATCATATGAAACAATGGGAGTAACCCCATCATTTTCCTGTATTCCGTACGAAATTTTTGATATCCCAAAAGAAGGAACGCAAGTATCTTTTGCAGAAAGCAATGCCGCAATTCACGCAAATTCGTTTGATAATCTAAAAACTAACAAGGAAAGTGCATTTAGCGCACTTGCAAGTGCAATCACTGGAAAAAGTCCATACTCTTCACTAAGAAAAGAAGATTCACCAAACCTAACAATTAGAATGAAGATAGATAATCCAAATGATCTAACATATGGAATGCTTGGATTTTTTGCAGGCAAAGTTGGAAACAACTCTGTAAATATATCTGGTGTCGGAGAGATGGACAAACGTAGCTGCAAAGCATTGTGTGGTGGAATGGGAACTTCGGGTACATGTGCTAAATTTCTTTTTGGTGACGGAGATCCTGGTTGTGAAAAAGTGGATTTTGATAAAAAAGAGATGAATGACATTCATGATGAGCTAAATACTGCAGAAAAGGGCGATCTAATTACACTTGGCAGTCCCCAGTTAGGTCTAGAAGAAATATCTGATCTTACTAGTAAACTAAAGGGCCGTTCCTTTAAAAAAAGATGCATGATATTTTGTCCTAGAACAGTAAAGGAGCAAGCAAGAAAAATTGGCTACACTAATGAGCTGGAACGAGCCGGATGTGAAATTCTTGCTGATTGCTGTACATGTCTTACTCCTTTGATCAATAAAGATAATGTTGATTCAGTCACTACAAACAGCATCAAAGGAGCATACTATTTGAAAAATTCTAATGGTGTAGATGTCAATCTAAAATCATTCTCTCAAATAATTGAAGATGAGACAAGATGAAAATTCTAGTTCAAGGAAAAACACAAGGAATAATCCTAAAATCACAACATCCAATTAATTTTCTAGGTACGGTTGATAAAAAAACTGGAATAATTAGCGACAAAAATCATGATCTCTTTGATAAATCCATCAAAGACAGCATTCTAGTATTTCCAAACGGTGTTGGAAGCAGCGTAGGTGCATACACCATTTACTCTATCAAATCTAATAATACTGCACCACTTGCAATGATTTGTCAAAAAGCAGATCTTACTGTTGCAACGGGTTGTGCTCTAGCTAACATTCCACTTGTAATAGTAACTGACGAGAAATTTCTATCACTTCAAACTGGACAAAAAATTTCATTAGATACTGAATCTCTTAATCCTATAACATTTCTCTAGTAACTATTCCATTTGGTTTTTCTTCTTTGAAAACTATTCCTTCAAATTTTTGAATCTCTGTATCTGGGTTTTTCCAATAATTTTTTGGCAATCCAGCTTTTTCACATGTATATTCTAGAAATTCTTCTTCATTCCATCCATATTCAATTGGAACTTGTGGCAAAAGCAAACCAGAATAAAATCCATGTTTTACAATCAATCCGTCTCTTCCTACTTTGATTTGAGATAGATATTCCTCGGGTTTGCTCACAACAATTTTCTTGGGTGGTGTAAGTACAGTTACTTCAAATGTAATTGAGTCCAGTTCTTTATGTTTCACGGGAGGAAATCTTGGGTCTTTTGTTGCAGCTGAAATTGCTGCATCTTCTAATGCACTAAACAATAATTTATCTGGCAATGGATATCCAATACAACCCCTTAATCCTAGAGTGCTATTCAAAGTTACAAATACACCTGATTTAAAAGAAAAATTATTTTTAAATTCTTTTTCTAGTTTTGGCTTTGTGCCATTTTTTAGATATTCAGTAACTATTACCCTTGCAGTCTTTACAAGAATATGACCGTCATCTTCTGATAGATTGTTGTAATCTTTCATTGACCTTACCTACAAACTCTTGCAGATTTTTAATATGTGTACCTTCCCAATAGATCTGATTGCAATGCTTGCATATCCAAAACTTGTCATTTAATTTTAAGACTCCTTGAGGGATTTTTTCCTTTATGATATCTTTATCAACTGATTTCGTAACTGAATTACATTTGGGACATCTTGCAGTGTCTCTATTTATCTGAATTCTTTTCAAATTAATAATATTAATTATTTCTAAAAACTGTTCGACTTCATCTTCTTTTATGATGTGAACTGATCTCATGCCAAGTTTTTGTGCTTTTTTAATCAATTCTTCATCCTTTGAGATGATTATCCTTTTTTCTTTTCTTGCATTGTCAATTAACTTTTCATCATAAATATCTGAGAAATACTGTGAATCATAGCCTAGTAATCTTAATTTCCTTGCAATATTTCCCAACATTGCATCTACAAAAAATATAGGTTCAATTTCTGCTTTAAGCGGCATCTCCTATACCTATTTCTGTAATCTGACTTGCTCCTGCTGGAAGAGCACGAACAAAATCATCTATGCTTATTTTCTTTGCAATCTCTTCTTCTAGTTTTAAAAATTCTAGTCTGATTTTTTTTGCAGCATCTACCATTTCTGATCCATGTGGCTCAATTATGGCATAACAAATAGAATTTTTTTTAATAGGTTCAGGAGGGCCACATGTCACAACATAGTCTTCTCCTTGTGGTATAATTCCAACAGCCAATTTGAGAGTAGATATCTTGACAAAATTTCGTTGTCCTTCAATGGTAAATGATCCTTTTGGAAGAAATTCTCCGCTTGGGGCTGATTTTTTTACTTGTTCTGGTTCTACCCAATATGCGCTAACACCATACATGCCTTCTCTCCATGCTCTGCTAAAACAAACAGTTGCATGAGCAACTTCATTCAAACTAGCAGTAGGTGGATTTACTGCATTCTTTAGAATGAAAAAAGGAGATCCAAAAATATCACCATGAAATATTTTGTCATTTTTTTCTAAATGTTTTCTTACTACAGCAGAATTTGAGGGAGCATCTCTGCCACCTATTGCAAGAATTCCATCTGATGTGAAAAACCATCTATATCTTTCATACCAATTCTTTTTTCTAATCTCTGCAAACGAAACTGAATCTTTTTCTGTTTCAGCTTTATTTTGTAACTTTGCTAATTTTTTCTGCGT
>JAIOPB010000026.1 GCA_021414105.1 Nitrosarchaeum sp.
CCATTATTCTATGATGTAATGATTTACATCTTCGGAACCATAATGTTCTCAATATTCCTTCTTGGAATTATCTCATTCTGGTTACGTGTACACGGATGGGCTTACAAAGACAACCGTGAGAGATGGGTCGATGAATTGGATAGACACTTTGAAAGAGAAGGTATCGGTCTAATTCCAGACAACGGTAAATACTGGTAAAATTACTTCCTTTCTTCTTTTCATTATTTTTAAAATTTTGAATGAATCTATTTTTGTTAAAGTCTTAGATTGTTCTAAAATTGTAGTCTGAACTGTCCGTGGGATTATTTCTCAATCCGTTGCTTAGTTTTGAGGTAGGAAGTCCTTATCTTTTGCCTCATCATATGCCTTTGAGGTAAATACTGCCTTGTAGTGATATCCCTCCTGTAATGGTGTATTAATGAAATTTTCTGATTCTCTACCGTTGACATACATCTTTGATTTTGTCTGATCCATATCTCTTAAAGGAAAATCCCAAATCCACAAAAAGTGCCCTATTTCAAATGGATACTCTTCTACCCATTCTGCATAGATAGTTCCATCATCTGTTAAAGTGTAAAGTGCACGTTGGCATTTTCCATCATTATTAAATCCAATTTTTGCAGGAATCTCTGCCTTTTCATTATCTACAATCAATTCTAAAGTTGCTTTGATTTTGTATGGTGTATTTTTATCATTAATACACACTTTTAGAGGATTATCCATATTGGCTAATTGTTGAACAAATGTGCTTGCAGCTGCAACTGATATTCCTATTACTGCAGTAATTATCAAAAATCTTAGTGTCTTCTTTCTCTTGTATGGATCTCCCATACCCGGCCACTTCATGTGATGATTTTTTGAGGATTACTTAAAGTTCTTTCTGTTACTTGTCCATTATCTCAATAGTGTCGAATTGGTCTTGGTGATCAGCAAGAAAATATGTAATCTCATCAGAATCAATTTCAAGCCATTCTGATTCTCCACAGTATGGCAAGTAATCTTCAACAAACAGATCTCTTGGTCCTGTCATTCTTACAATCATCTTGTCTTTTTTTGGAATAATTCCAAATGGTAATTTGAGTACTTTTCCTCTTTTTTGATTTTGTATGTTTATCTTGTAGATGTCATTACGAAATTCAACATCTCCAAAAAAATAACTTTGGAAAATATCTATTTTTATTATTTTAAAACTTAACACAATCTTTCTGGTTTTTTCCTGCAGATAAAACTTGGTTAATTATTTGTGATATTCATTACGTGAACCGTGATGAATACATAGAAAATGAAAAGGAAAAGTTGGGTGTTTAGATAACTTGCCAGGGTCGTGTTGCAAACGTGATTACATAACCTACACCAATAATGATTGATTGGTATGCGATGTTGGTATATGGAATTGGTTTGATAATTGGGTCTCCTTCAACGACTACTGTTTGACCTGGACCTAGTCATGGACCCACTTTTGCTACGTTGAGTTGGGTGTGTACGTGGTATACACCTGCTTCAAGTGCTTTTGCAGATAATGAATATTCGACAACAGCGTTACCTGGAATGTCAAAGACGTTTCCTGGTGGGTCTCTTGCCAACATCTCCCATCTGTTACCTGCGTTAGTGGATTCTGAGAAAATGGAAATCCATCCTCTTAGATCTCTTTCTACAAGACTGACTAAAGTACCTTGAACAGTCAAGGTTTCGCCAGTTTGCAGGGATTGTCTGTTGAAAGTTTCATCTTCAATTCTGATGAAACGACTCTGGAGTTGTGCTTGGACACCATGTGCATCTGCAGTTGGAAGTATGGAATCAACCCAGTTGAAACCAAGTGTACCTAATGCGAGTACAACAGTGAGTCCTAATACGAAAATCTTTTTTTCGACCATAGTCCTAATATCCTGAATGATAATACACATTGTTATATATTTTACCTTGATAACGAGGATCGATACGCTGTAGTAATGTTAATCATCAATGATTAACATTGAAATTAAAAAAAATATAATAAAATTATTTCAAAGTAATTTGTTTTTTATATGAAATATTATGTTATTTTATTATGTATTTTATTAGAAATGTTATAAAATTACTTTATATCAAAACCCTTACTTTATATTCAGAATTAACATGATAGTCTTCATGGCACAGATGCCCGCATTAATCCCAAAAGAAGTTGAGATTCAGAGACTAAAGAAAATCTGGCTCATCGTCATTGCTATGGGATCCACTGCAGCATCAGTCGAAGTAGACAACTTCGTTGATGGTTCTTTACATCAGACATCTATCAGAGATAGTGCATTTACACCAGCACA
>JAIOPB010000020.1 GCA_021414105.1 Nitrosarchaeum sp.
ATCCTCGCTGTCCTTTTCTTGCTGCCCTGCCAATTCTTTGAATTAATCTATTTATCGGAATTGTAGATGAAATCACACAATCCACATTTCCCACATCTATCCCAAGCTCAAGCGTAGGAGTGCATGAGATAGCCTGTAGTCTATCGTCTTTGAATTCCTGCTCTACTGATTTTCTATAATTTGCCATCAGACCTGCTCTGTGAACTTTGATGTTGATTTTTTGTTTTCTTGCCTGTATTGCCAAAAGCTCTGAGTTAAGATGTGAATTATTGAATATCATTGTTTTGTGATTTTTTTCAGTCATTTTCTTTGTCAAATCAACCATCAACGTACGTTGAGTTCTAAGTGACGGAAATAACATTACAAAATCTGTCTGTCCTTTTTTGCCAGAACCGTAAATGATCTTCATCTTTACTCCAAATAATTGCTCACAAAAGTTTTTGGCATCTTCCAGAGTTGCGGATGCTGCAACAAATTGTATTTTGTTACTACAAATCCGCTTCAATCTTTTTATAATATAATGAACGTTAGACCCAAAAATTCCTGAATACACATGCGCTTCATCTACAACCAAAACTTTTATCGTTGAAAGCAATGATGCAAATTTTGTTTGGTGCCAAAGATGGTAATGTAAAACATCAAAATTTGTAATCAGCATGTGTGGCGGATTCTCTAAAATTTCTCTTCGCTCTATCTGGTTTGTATCTCCGTCAAAGACTTGTGCATCTATTCCAATTTTTTCTGCAAACTTTAGGATTTTTGGATGTTGATCCCGTGAAAGAGCTTTGGTTGGATAAACAAATACTGCAAATACTCCTTTGACATCACTTGATTCTTTTTTTATTTTTTGAATTACTGGAATCAAAAACGCTTCTGTCTTGCCTGATGCTGTAGGTGCTTCAATTATTACATTTTCTCCAAATGATATTTCTTCAATTGCCTCTTCTTGAAATTTATAAAACTGTTCAATTCCAATGTCTTTCAAGTAATTGCTTATTGACTCATCTAATCCCAAATCTTCCACATTGTTGCCCATTTTAGGCTCGGGATTTTTTAGAACTTTGTATTGTGAAATATAGTCTTTTTTTGAGAAAAGAATTGATTCTGTAATTTTATCTGGATTATTTTTTCCGATCATGACTTTGATCTCTTTTTCGTCCCTGATGATCCCTTCATTTTTTAGGTTTTTTGAAATCCCTTTTTTTGTAACAAGGCCCTCATCAAATCTTGAAAGAAATTCTAGGAATACCTCATCAATATTTTTTGAAAATTCGAGTAAATCTTCAATATCACAATTATTGCATGATATGTGTATTTTTTTGTTGAATGTTTTTTGTATTTCTAATTTAGATTTGCATTTTGGACATGAAAATTTCAATTAAGATCTACTTGACTGAACCTATTCAAGATTTATTGGTTGACTGTTAATTTTAACAAAAAACACTGTTCCACGACATTATTAAACGAGGAAACAGTCTTGATTTTAAAAATGAAAAAAATTGAAATTAACAAAATTTACAATATGAACTGTATTGAGGGTATGAGATTAATTCCCAAAAATAAAATTGATTTGATTATTACTGATCCGCCATTTGCCATTAATTTCAAGGCTACAAAGGCAAATTATAATCGAATTTCTTCCAGGGTAATGCAAGGATACAATGAAATCAAAGCTGCAGATTATTATGATTTCACATTTGATTGGATGAAAGAAGCATTTCGTATTCTTAAAGACTCTGGAAGCATGTATGTTTTTTCAGGTTGGAATAATCTCAAAGATATTCTAAAAGCATTAGATGATGTTGGATTTACTACGATAAATCACATAATATGGAAATATCAGTTTGGCGTTGTAACAAAAAAGAAATTTGTCACTTCTCACTATCACTGTCTTTATGTTTGTAAGAATGATAAACAAAGAAAATTTTTTCCATTTTCCAGATTTGAAAAAAATTCTAAAACAAATGAAGGACGTAGCTTACATTATAAAGATAAAGAGGATGTCTGGGAAATCAAACGTGAATATTGGACTGGCGATGAAAAAACTCCCACGAAACTTCCTGCTGAATTAATTGAAAAATTACTACACTATTCTAGTGAAAAACAAGATATCGTTTTAGATCCTTTTCTAGGCTCTGGACAAGTAGCTGTAGTAAGCAAGTCTATGAATAGAAAATATCTTGGATTTGAAATTGTACCTGATTATTACAAATTTGCCAAAAAACGACTAGATAAAAATCTCTACCGAATAAAAAAATCTGAATAATTTCTATACCTTGTTTTCTGACTCATCTTTACTTTTTTGCCCCATCTTTCCAGAAATTATCTTTCGAAGCTCGTCATCTGATTTTTCTGCAACATTTACTCCAAGTGACTTTGCAATCGTCTCTAGTTTTTGTCTCTCAGTTTCTAAAGGTCCAGATATGTCCAGATCAGTATTTGAAATGCCTTTCATCTGATTCTGAACCTCATTTTTTGCTTTGTTGAATTCATTTACTGCTTTTCCTAGTTTCTTTGCAGCACTAGGAAGCTGATTGGTTCCTAAAATCAATATCAATGCAACAAAAATTATGATTATCCATTCACTGCCTAATATGTTCAATGAATAATCGAGCATAGCATAAAATGGCTTTATTTGAAATTAAACGTAATGTTTGAGGCTATTTTTCTTCGATGTGTACGGTTATGGTGATCTTTTCATTATTTTCAGAATTTATTATTAGTAACCCCCCCGTGTCTACTACGTTTTTGCATGTTCCACTTTGTACTGACTTGCCTAATCCAATACAATTGATGTCTGAATAATAGTCAAATTTCTTACCTGCATCAAACATTTGTTTTTCTGCATCTGATGGGACAAAAAATAAATCAAACTTTTTAGTTGTATCTTGTGCCTTTACTACATATTTGTAGGAGGGATCAGCGCTGAAAGAACATGTTTTGATAAAAGCAGAATCTTTTGTATCTATGGTGATTGTTGTATCAACAGGTGCAAACTTTGCACTGTAAATCATTGGATACATTATGTTACTTTTGTCTATAGCGTGTCCAAGATTCAAGATGTGTCCCAGCTCATGAATCAAAATATCTCTAACTGATTTTGAATCATATGCTCTCCAATTCTTATCACAACCGTAGCTTCCAAGTGCTACATCTACTTGTTTTTGATTTGTGGTGTATCCGTCATAGTTATTCGGAAGTGTTTTTTTCCAGCTAATAATTACAGTGTCTGTATCTGGCGTATTTACCACATTAAAATTAACACCTGCTGTATCTTTCCAGAATTTCATGGCACCATTCACTTCGCCACTTACATCTGACGACCATTTTGGTATTGGTTCAACATAAATTGAATATTTTTTAGTTGAATCGATTTTATTAATCCAGTCCTTAGGAATTTGTTTTACTTCATCTACTGTTTTGTACATGACAACACTTCCTTGATTAGAACTAATATTGTCATGATTTGCACTTGCAATTCCTGTCTGTGATTTTTCACCTTTTTTTAGTAAATTGATCAATATTCTATATTCTTCATTTTCTGCCCTCAGCGTCTCAATTTCCTCATCAATAACTATGTTCTTTGCCTTGAGGTAATTCACTTCTACCAAGTATTTGTCGCTCTGTTTTTTTATATCATCTAGTTTTTCTTGATGGTCATCATATTGTAATGTAGGTAATTTTGGGGGCTGAACCACGTATGTTTTGACAGATTCTTTTTCCAGCTGCGTATTTTTTAAGGAATTAATTTCTTGGTGTTTCTGTTTTATCTCTAATTGGAGTGAATCAATTTGTTTTTTTAATTTTCCATTTTCTAATGAAATTTTAGTTAGACCTGATTCTTTATTTGTATTTTGATTTTCTACTAGTTGAACTTGGTTGCTAAGAATTTTATTTTCTTTCTTTAATACTTCAAGTCTTTTTTCATAATCTTCTTTTTCTTGATTTAATTCTTTTATGAGGTTGTAATTTCCACTCATTTCATCGGTAACTGATTTGAGTGAATTTTTATTATCTTTATTTTCAACTTGTAACTTCTTTATTTGATTTTCATAATCTATGATCTTAGATTTCAGTGTACCTGAGTTTTTATCTAATTCATTGATTTGCATTTGTGCATCTGTAACTGAACTTTGTTCGTTTTTATTTTTATTTTCTAAAACTTTAATGGTATTTTCATATGTACTAATTTTGGAATTTAGGTCTTTCATCAAATCATTTAGTACATCATGATCTTTATTTAATGAAATTATTGATGAGTCTTTTTCATGATTTGTATTTTCCAATTCTGAAATTTTTGATTTGTATTGTTTATTTTCATTTTCTAATGTCTTTATGATATTTTTGTAGGTAGTTAATTCTGAATTTACTGACATTGCAAGCTCACCTGATTCATGAAACTCCTTTGTTAGATTGACAAGGCTTTTTCGTTGCTCTGAATTTTTTGCTTCAAGCTGGTTGATTCGTTCCTTATATCCCAACTTTTCAGCCTCATTTTGAGCGATTTTACCTTGGTACTCCTTATTTTTTACTTCTAAAGAGAGAATGGAACTTTCATAATTTTGAATTTTTTGCGTTAGCGTGCTGAGATTTTTGTTTGTTTCTTCTAGTTCTTTTGTGCTTGCAACCAGTATATTTTTCTGTTCTTGGTTCAATCCTTCTATGTTATTCATTATATCTTGATATTTCGAATTTTCTTGTTTAAGTGATGAAATTTCCTCTTTCATATTTGACTGTTTTTTATTTAAAATACCAAAATTAGAATCGAATGTTTTTATTGTATTTTCATATTCTGTCAGTTTCTTTTTCTGCTCCAAATTTTCTGTGCGAATGGTTGTAATTAGATTGTCATAAGATTCGTTTCCCTGAATTAATTGTTTTACATCATCTCTGCTTGCTTGATTTTCACTTCTGAGTGACTTTAATGCATCATTTTTATTTTCATTTTCTATTTTTAATAACTGAATATCTTTCTCATACAATAATGACTCATTTTGTAACTCTTCAATTTTATTTTTATAATCTTGAGCTTCTTGTTTTAACTCATTTAATTTTTTTACATAATGCGATTCAATTTGAACTATTTTATTTTCATCGTCTATATTTCCCAAAACTTCATTATTTTTCATTTGGTTACTGTTCATCCATGAATTGATTTGATTTGCAAACTGTTTGTTAGTCTCTCTTAGTATTTTTACTTCTTTTTGAAGGGCATCATATTCGCTTAACATCTGTGACATTGATGTTGTGCTTCCTTTATTGATCTCTTGACTTTTTAATGAAATTCTATACTCTTCGTTTGTCTCACGAAGATCTTCCACTTCTTTTCTTATCACTTCATTTTTTGCCTTTAGGTAATCAATTTGTCTTTGAACTTCTTCGTCATTAACAGATGATAACTTTACAATACCTTTGTCCTTTAGGTAGTCTATGGCCGTAACAAATTCTTGATCTGATATTTTTCCTTCTGACCACATTACTAGGGTTGTTTTTACCCATTCTGGAATCTCTATTTCTTCAGCACTTGCTGGAATAATACCTACAAACACAATTAGTACTAAAATTGCTACACGCACAAGTACCATTTTCAATTATTAGAAAATTTTAATCAGTTAAAAGAATTGATATGTAATTTCCTGCCTATCTCTTTTTACGGATTTCAAAATTGAATATTTTTGAATCACAAATTAGAAATTCTGTATTCTTTTTGGTTCTAATTTTTTTCTGCATAATATGGCTAGAACCGTAACTGCAATTCCTATGATAAAAAATACCAGATAAGGTGATTGATTGCCAAACGATTGTGCTATAGGTCCTCCAAGTGTGGGTCCTATTGCCCAGCCAATACCAAAAACTGTCTCATAGGCTCCTATTATTTTTCCTGATATTGCTTTATTTGTTCTGCTCAAAATTATTTCAAGAGTCAAGGGGAAAAATATACTAAATCCAAATCCCATAAACACCAATGCTATTGCAAACATGATAATTGAATCCGAAACAGCCGAAATTGCCAATCCAATTGAAATGGCTATGGTAGCTGCAATCAACGTCTGACTTGTCTTTCTTGAGAATTTGCTTGCCAATACAAGTGATATCACCCTTGAAATTCCAAAAGCAAAGTATAGTAACAAAATATCTGTATCTGACATTCCACTGTCATTTAGGAATGCAGGATAAATTGATAGAATTATCCCAAATGATGAAGTACAAAAAATTAACAATATTATTACCTCTGGAAACCTTTTCATCTCTTTAATTGACAAAAGTGAGAATCTTTCATGATGATTTGTAATGCTTTTTCTAGAAATCAACAGAGCAAAAATTATGGCACTAGCCAAAATAAACGAAGTTATCTGAAATAGAATTCTATATGTAATATCTAACCCTTCAAGAAATACTGTTCCTAATAATGGACCAATCATAAATCCCATCACAAAAAACATTGTAAACCACGAGATGTTTCTGACTCTAGTTTGTTCATTGCTTTCATTGGAAATAATGGCTTGACATGGTGGCCAGAAAAATGCATGAGCTATTCCAGTCATTATTCTGAATCCCATTATCTCTGGGACAGACTGTGCTACTGACAGAAGATAGATTGATGTTGAGTTGATTGCTGTACCTATTGCTAGCAGGTATCCATTATTGAATTTGTCAAGAAGAATCCCTACAAATATTGGAATAAACATGTAAGGAATAAAATTTGCTAGTCCGATAAAGCCAAGTTCAGAATATGATGCTCCGATTATGTTTTTTGCAAATATCGGTAGTATTGGACCGTGTAGTCCATAAGAAATACCTATGATTAAACCAGTGATGTTTACAAGTACCAGTACTTTGTTCATTTGTATGCGGCAACCATTATTGCTCCGCCCATAAGATCTTTTTCAAACTCCACCTTGGAAAATTTTTCCAGTAATAATTTTTCCAACTTTTTGTTTTGTGGCCATCTTTTGTATGTGCCATAAAGTGTGCCAAACTTCAAACCTAATCTTCCTCCTGCAATTAATGCCAGTATTGGAAGAATAAACTTGAGGTAAAATGATACCCCCAATCTGATTATTATCTCATCGGGTTTTCCTAAATCAACAATCACAAATCTTCCATTATTTTTTAATACTCTGTGAATCTCTGAAATTGCAATTCTCAAATTGATGGCATCTCTAAGTGAATATCCGCACAAAACAGCATCAAATTCTTCATTCTTAAATGGAATGTGTTCAAAAACACCGTTTATCAAATCTGGTGTTTTTTCAAAATGTGTGCCTGTGTTTTTTAACATTGGTACAAGAGGATCATAAAGTGTGATTGAAATTTTTCCATCACATAACTTTAAGGCAGTTTTAGACATATTTCCAAAACCAGATCCTGCATCCAGGATTTTATTTCCTGGAAACACTCTACCTGATATTCCTCTATTTCTATGCTCTACATCTTTACCAAGTGAGATGTATGAATTTACTTTGTCATAAACTGGTATGATTTCACGAAGTACTTCTATGACTTCTCCCCAGTAACTTCCTAATCCCATAGATATCGTCTTTATGGACTAGTTTGAATAGTTTTCAAATCTAAATTTCAACTTAGGCTGTTGTAAATTTAGATGCATTTTTAGAATAATTTTGTAAATCTGATTCTGACACTTTTTCAAATATTTTTTTATCTGAAGTGACTTTGGCCATTTTAATGTGATTCAATCCTTCTTTTTGTTCTGCTTTTAGGTTAATTGCTGCAATGGCAAGCGATGCTGCATCACTCAAACTCATCTTAGAATTATAATGTTTTTCCAAAAATGCGTTTACTTCATCAGAACCTGCACCTATTGCAATTGCTGCATACTGCACATAAGTTCCACTAGGATCTGTAACATAGATTGATTCTCCCTTTTGATCAACTCCTGCGATTATCAAAGCAACTCCATTAGGGCGTACTCCTGAATACTGTGTAAATTGGTGAGATTGATCTGCTAAATGCTTGGCAACAGTTGCAACCTCTACTGATTCATCATAAGTCATTTTACTTCCCTGTGAAAAAAATCTGGCGTTATCTACTTGAACACGAGCATCTGGAATGTATCCTGCAGCTGCTACTCCAATATGATAATCTACTTGAAAAATTTTCTGTGTTACATTTGAAGTCTGCAGTGCACGTGGTTTTTCCTCAACTGCCATGATGACTCCTTCTTTACTGCAAATCCCTATGGCCAACGTACCTCTTTTTACTGTCTCAATAGCATATTCGACTTGGTAAATTCTACCGTCAGGCGAATACATTGTAGGGGTCATATCGTAACCACGTGATGCCATCATAATACGACAAGTTCTTCCTCAGTCAATTTAAGGGTAATTGTCCTTCATTGATCTGTAATAGATATGGACAAGATCTGGAAATAGTGTTTTAAGCAAATTTTTCTCATAATGTGCAAGGAAAGTAAATGACTAGAGCCCAACTACTAGAATTCAAAGAAATTTTAAAATCTAAATCTCAATCAGAACAAAGAAAACCTGACAAACAGACCAGTAAGTTACTGTTCTATTTGTTTACCAGCACAAGAGGTGGTTTTACAAGATTACGAATAATCATGCTCTTACTTGAACGATCATACAACACACACCAATTAGCACTGGAACTTCACTTAGATTACAAGGCTATTCAACATCACATGAAAGTACTGGAAAAAAACAACATGATCCTCAAAATTGGCGAAAAGTATGGAGCCATATTTCACTTATCTACATTTTTAGAAGTTAACATTGGTGCACTTGATATGGCAATTGATAAACTAGATCAAAAAATGAATCAAAAAAAGGTCTATCTTTAATCAATTTGTAGCTACATAATATGCGATCTAATATTTTGAACTAAACTTAATATAATATGATATTCCAAAATCGATCGTCTTGGTAAAACTGGATCCTTTTGCAAACGCAACAAAACAAGTCAATGATGCATGTGATGTTCTTGGAATTAAGGACAAAGGTCTACGCGAATATCTAGCAACACCAAACAAAGTTTTGAGAGTAAAAATTCCAGTCAAAATGGATAATGGACAAATTAGAATGTTTACCGGTTTTAGAAGTCAACACAATAATGATAGAGGTCCATACAAAGGTGGAATCCGATACTTTAACCCCGAAGGTGGAGTTGAATACATGGAACGTGAAGTCATGGCGCTATCTTCTTGGATGACATGGAAATGTGCTATTGTTGATATTCCATTAGGAGGTGGCAAAGGAGGAATCTATGTCAATCCAAAGACAGAAAAACTAAGCGATGGTGAATTGGAAAGACTCACAAGAGGATTTACATATAAAATATTTGAAATTATTGGACCTGGTAAAGATATACCAGCTCCTGATGTTTACACCACTGGTAGAGAAATGACTCAAATCATGGATACCTTTAGCAAACTAAACGGAAACATTTACTCCCCTGCTGTGATTACTGGAAAACCACTTTCAATGGGTGGCTCTCTGGCAAGAGACGTTGCTACTGGACTAGGTGTATCATATTGTGTAAGAGAAGCTGCAAAAGCTTTGAAACTTAACTTGAAAGGTGCCAAAGTTGTTTTGCAGGGATTTGGAAATGCATCTACATTTACTGGTGAATATTTAGAAAAAATGGGTGCCAAAGTTATTGCTGTAAGTGACTCTAAAGGTTCTATATCAATTCCAAATGGAGCTAAAGTTAGTAAGTTAATTGAATTTAAAGCAAAGACAAAATCCGTTGTTGGATTCCCTGGAAGTAAGAAAATTTCTACTGAGGAATTACTAACAACAAAATGTGATATTTTGGTTCCAGGTGCACTGGAGAATCAAATTGATGCAAAGATTGCAAAGAACCTCAAATGTAAAATAATTGCTGAAGCTGCAAACGGTCCAACATTACCTGAAGCAGATCCTATAATTTACCAAAAGAAAATCCTAGTAATTCCAGATATCTTGGCAAACTCTGGCGGTGTCTGTATCTCATATTTGGAATGGGTACAAAATAACATGGGTTATTATTGGACTTTTGATGAAGTTGCTAAAAAGATGGAAGGTAACATCACAAAAGGATTCAAAGATGCATATGCGTTAGCCAATAAACACAAAATTGACATGAGACGAGCTACTATGGCTTTGGCAGTAGGTCGAGTTGTAGAGGCCTTTAACCAAAAAGGCATTTGGCCATAAACTTAGGCTAGATACGATTCATAACAAACTAGTTGTTCAACAAACCTTACTTTTCCTTTGGTTATCACTGCAAGTTTTCTTTTAAACGAAAGATCAATTTTTGTTCTACGCTGTAAAAGTTGAATTGTTTTTCCTGTCATGTATCTCCCTTTTCTATCTCTATCAAATAGAATAATCAGTTTTTCATATCTTGCAACATAATCTGCAAAATTGACAATTCCTCCAAATTTATGAAATTCTATTATCTGTCCTGAAAATCCTAGTTTCTTTAATGCAGATGCATCTCTTTTTCCTTCTACTACAACAACACTACCCTTCATTAAATTTAGTTGAAATACAAAATTTCTTATCTCATGAATCTCTTGCTCTGTTACAAGCACAACGTGATAAGTGCTTTAACATATTAATCACTTTTGCTAAAAATTATCTGTGTCTGAAGTTTTAGTTATACAAAATACGAGAATAGAGGAGATTGGATATCTAGGTGAACTTTTAAACAAAGATGGATTTGTCATTCATTCAGTTAATGCAAAACATGAGAAACTTCCAGACAAAAACTATTCGCTTGTAATAATTTTAGGTGCGCCTGAAAGTGCTAATGATGATTTGCCTTATTTGCACGCAGAACAAAAATTGATTAAAAAAACTGTAGATGCAAATATTCCACTACTTGGGATTTGTCTAGGCTCACAATTGATTGCAAAAACTTTTGGAGGTAGAGTGTACAGTGGCACAAAAAAAGAAATTGGGTTTTACCATGATTTGAAAATTGATAATAATTCCAAATTATTTTCTGGCTTTACAAATCCTTTTACCGTATTTCATTGGCATGGTGATACTTTTGATTTGCCTGAAAAAGCAGTTAGGTTGGTCCATTCTGAAAATTACCCAAACCAAGCATTTCAAATTGATAGTGCAGTTGGATTGCAATTTCATCTAGAAGTAAATGCGGAAATGATCAATCTTTGGCTTGATAAGACTCAGGAAAAACTACACCAAATACCATACATTGATCCTCAGAAAATTCGTTCTGATATTGATGAAAATATTTCAATTGTCAAAAATAATATGAATAATTTTTACAATAATTTCAAATCATCATTTCATCTTTGACCAAAGTTTAATATACAGAGTTTTTGATTCATCGATCGAACCATGATCTCTGTAAAAAAAGTTTTTGAGGAGACAATTCAAACCGATCATAAAGTTATCACAGAAGAATTATCAAAATCTATTCTCAAAACTTATGGTGTTAAAGTTCCACCTTTTGCACTTGTTACTTCTGCTGAAGAAGCAGTCAAACAAGCAAAAAAGATCGGATTTCCACTTGTAATGAAAGTTGTATCACCCCAAATTTTACACAAAACTGATGTTGGTGGTGTTAAAGTTGGACTAGATAATGTCAATGATGTCAAAAAGACATTCAAAGACATGTATGGCAGACTGTCTAAAAAGAAAGGAGTTGAAGTAAAAGGAATTCTTCTTGAAAAGATGGTTCCAAAAGGTGTTGAACTAATTGTTGGTATTCAAAATGATCCACAGTTTGGTCCAGTAATTATGGTTGGACTAGGTGGAATTATGACTGAAGTTATGAAAGATGTTGCATTTAGAATGCTACCTATTTCAACTTCAGATGCAAAATCAATGCTAAATGAACTCAAAGGCTCAAAATTACTCAAAGGATTCAGAGGAAGTGAATCAATTGATACAAACATGGTTGCAAAGATGCTTGCGCAAATTGGAAAATTAGGCGTGGAAAATGCAGATTACATCAACAGCATTGACTTTAACCCCGTAGTTGTTTATCCAAAATCACACTTTGTAGTAGATGCAAAAATTATTCTAAATAACGAAATCAAAAAGAATTCTATCTCAAAAGCTAAACCAAACATTGAATCAATGGAGGCCTTCTTTACTCCAGAATCTGTTGCACTAGTAGGCGCATCTGCAACACCTGGAAAAATTGGTAATTCCGTATTAGTTGCACTTGGAAAACAAGATTACAAAGGTAAAGTATATCCAATTAATCCTAAACAAGAGTCAATTCTTGGAATCAAATGTTATCCCTCATTAGATGCAATTAGCGAAAAGGTTGACTTGGTTGTTGTTTGTATTGATCTTGCAGAATGCGGACCAATTATGAATACTTGTGCAAACAAAGGAATTCACAATGTTGTAATCGTTTCAGGTGGAGGAAAAGAGCTTGGTGGTGACAGAGCTGCAATGGAAGCTGAAGTAAAAGAATTATCTCTAAAACACAAAATCCGTGTAATTGGTCCAAACTGTATTGGAATGTTTAATGCTGCAAATCGTCTTGATTGTGCATTCCAAGGACAAGAAAGAATGCTCCGTTCAAAATTAGGAAATGTTGCATTTTTCTCACAAAGTGGAACCATGGGAATTAGTATGTTGGAAAGTGCTGATGTATTTGGTCTATCCAAGATGATTAGTTTTGGTAATCGTTCTGATGTAGATGAAGCAGATATGATATGGTGTGCTGCAAATGATCCTCAAACTAAAGTAATTGGATTATACGTTGAAGGATTTGGTGATGGTAGAAAATTCATCAATACTGCCAAACGTGTAATGAAAGAGCAAAAGAAACCAATCGTAATTTGGAAGAGTGGAAGAACTGAAGCTGGTGCAAAACAGGCTGCATCACATACAGGTTCTCTTGGTGGTTCAAATGCAATCATCATGGGAGCATTCAAACAAGCAGGAATTATTTCAGTTGATAGTTATCAAGAATTAGTTGGAGTCTTAAAGGCACTAACATGGCAACCTCCTGCAAAGGGAAATCGTGTTGCTATGACAAGTAACGGTGCTGGTCCAATGATTGGTGGAATTGATCAATTAGAAAGATTAGGTCTTACTATTGGAAAGTTGTCACCAGAGCTTCTCAAAAAAATGAAGGAACGTTTTCCACCCACTGTTCCAATTCATAATGGTAATCCCGCAGATGTAGGTGGTGGTGCAAATGCAGATGATTATCGATTTGTCATCCAGCAATTTCTTGACGAAAAGAATATTGATATTGCTATGCCTTGGTTTGTTTTCCAAGATGATCCACTTGAAGAAACAATAGTTGAATATCTAGCTGAATTATCAAAGAAAAAACAAAAACCAATTCTTGCTGGCGGTAATGGCGGTCCATATACTGAAAAAATGACAAAATTGATTGAGGCAAATAATGTTCCAGTTTACAGTGATCTTCGAACTTGGGTTGCAGCTGCATCTGCATTAGCTCAATGGGGCAAAGTACTCGGAAAATAGATAACATTTAAGTCCAGCACAACTTGGGAAAATATTATGTCTCTAGTTACCACATCAACTTCTGATGGCATATGTACTGTCAAAATAAACAGACCTGACAAACTCAATGCCATGAATAGTGATGTTGCAAAAGAACTCATCAAAACTTTTGAAGCCATAGACAAAGATGATAATGTCAAAGTAATCATCTTAACTGGTGAAGGAGAAAAGGCATTTTCTGCTGGTGCAGATATTGAATACATGTCAAAAATTTCTCCAGATGAATCAGTTGCATATGCAAAGACAGGACAACTTGTAACTTCTACAGTTGAGCTTGTAAAACAACCAACAATTGCAGCCATTAACGGTTTTGCCCTTGGTGGAGGTTGCGAGCTTGCCATGTCATGTGATATTAGAATTGCAGCAGATACTGCCAGACTTGGTCAACCCGAAGTTACAATTGGAATTCCTCCTGGGTGGGGTGGAACGCAAAGATTGATGAGAATTGTGGGAATAGCAAAGGCAAAAGAACTTGTCTATACTGGTAAAATGATCAAAGCAGACGAAGCAAAGGAAATTGGTTTAGTGAATCAAGTAGTTCCACTTGCATCACTACAAGAAGAAGCTTTGAAAATGGCACAGCAAATTGCTGCAAACTCTACAATGGGTGTTCAAATGGCAAAAGTTGCAATTAACAAAGGAAGAAATGCAGATCTTGACACTGGGCTCGCAGTTGAACTTCTCGCTTGGAGAAACTGTTTTACTCATTCTGATAGAGAAGAGCGAATGACAGCTTTTGTAAATAAATCAAAAAAATAAACTATTCCTAACTTTCTTATTTTCTTGAATTACTAGTAGGCTAGGTATGAAAAGCTTATTATAATTTAAAGCGCCACTTGTGTTAATATGGCATCTGAACAAACACAGAAAATGATCACTGTTACATCAAAAGCAGCTGAAAAAATCAAAGAATTCATGAAAGAAGAAGCCGATAGTCCTCAATACCTTAGAGTTTATGTTCAAGGTGGAGGTTGTTCTGGTCTATCTTATGGAATGGGCTTTGAAAAAGCACCAGAAGAAGATGACTTGGTCATGGAAGAAACTGGTATCAAGCTACTTGTAGACAGCTACAGTGTTGATCATCTAAAAGGTGCAAACGTAGACTATATTGAAAGCCTAATGGGATCTGGATTTAAAATCAACAATCCAAATGTTACAAAATCCTGTTCGTGTGGTCATTCATTTAGCACTGAATAAAAAATATTGTTTTTCATTTTTAGATTATCTAGTGTAAACTATATCGCACAAGCACAATTTTTGTAAGATTTCTTTACTTTATTGAAAATACTTGCGATACCCTCATATATCGAGAATCAAAACCCAAATTATGATAATTAAGGAGATGAAGAAAGTATGTCCAATAAATCAGGAATTGTCAAATATCATGTTAAACTTTCCTTTGAAGTTGACGGACTTGTTGAACGAGCAGATATAATCGGGGCTATCTTCGGTCAAACCGAAGGACTGTTAGGCCCAGAGATGAATCTGAACGAACTACAACGAGTTTCTAAAGTTGGTCGTATAGAAGTAAATACAAAATCTACTTCAAACACAACAAACGGCGATGCTCTTATTCCAATGAGTACTGATATTGATACTTGTGCATTAATTGCAGCTGGAATTGAGAGTATTGATAAAGTTGGTCCATTTGATTGTGTTTTCAAATTAGAAGCAATTGATGATGTAAGAGCCGCAAAAAAAGATGACATTGTAAGGCGTGCTAAAGAAATCAAACAACGATGGGCTACCAAAACAGTCAGTGAAGGAGAAAGTATGCTAAAAGACGTTCATGAAGGTGACTCTAAAAGACTATCCACATACGGTCCATCTAAACTGACATGTAGTTCTGGCGTATTTGATGCCACTTGGATAATCCTAGTTGAGGGTAGAGCAGATGTGATTAATCTTCTCAGAGCTGGTTATGATAATGCAATTGCAATTGAAGGTGCAAAAATCGATGAATCAATCAAAGAACTATGTGCTTCAAAAAATACCGTAGTTGCATTTATTGATGGTGACCGAGCTGGGGGATTTATTCTAAAAGAACTCAAATCTGTTGTAAATATTGATTATGAATTAAGAGCAGATACCGGAGTAGAAGTTGAAGAATTAACTCCCCAAAGACTAGATGAAATTTTAAGACCAATAGCTGACGAAATTAAAAGTGGAAAACCTGCAGCCTCTCTTAAAAGTTCAGACGATAAACCTCTTGCTGAACTAGCATCTAGAGTTTTTCCAAATCTCAATGAAACACTTGAAGCTGTAGCATTAGATGAAAATGAAAAAGAAATTTTCAAAGTTCCAATTAGTGAAGTAGTTAGCAAACTCTCAACTCAATCTGGAATCAAATATCTTTTATTGGATGGTATTATCACTCAGAGACTGTTAGAAGGTGCCAAAAATGCTGGAATTGAATGCGTTGTTGGACATAGAGTTGCAAAATTAACAAACTCTGATGGACTAAATCTAAAAACATTCGGTGACCTAGGCGTAGCATAGGGTTCATTGATGACTGAACTGAAAATTCAGCACATCTTAACTCTCACTTATCTTCTTTCTAAAGGTGCAAAGCATAATTTTGTCACAGTTACTACTGATTCCTTAGGTAAGAGCATCAAAAAATCCCAGCAAGCTGCATCCAAACATCTACTTGAATTAGAAAACAATCAATTCATTGAGAGAATAATTAGTGGAAGAAACACATCTGTAAAAATTACCCCAAAGGGTTTTTCTGAAATGGTCAAACTATCTACTACACTTCAAAAAAGTCTTGATTCATCTCCTTCTCATGTTGAACTAAAAGGAACTCTGATCTCAGGTATGGGTGAAGGTGCTTATTACATGTCTCTAAAAGGATATACAAAACAATTCCAATCTAAAATTGGGTACATTCCATTTCCTGGTACCCTTAATGTAAGATTAGATAAAAAAATACATCAAGAAGTAATAAAACAATTTGAAAATCTAGGTGGAATTACAATTGAGAGTTTTTCAGATGGAAAAAGAACATACGGATGGGTAAAATGCTTTCATGCAAAAATCAACCAATCAATTAATTGTGAATTGATAATTCTTGAGAGAACTCACCATGATAATTCTATAATTGAATTAATCTCTAAAGTATGTATTAGAAAATTAGGAAAACTAAAAAATGGCTCTCAAGTTACAATAACAATTCCAATTCAGTCATAATTTTATCTTATGTGCAATTCTAAATGCCGTGAATGGATTCCCCATATTCTTTTTCTATTTTAGAGCTAGAACTTTCTGGAATTGGTGATTGCAATCTTGCCACACTTGCATCAAGATTAATTTTTTTACATCCATCTATGATGAATTTTTCTTGATGCACTTGATCATATCCTAATGCAATTATTTGTGGTTTTACAAGATTAACTGTCTTGAAAATGTCATCTTCTTGTCCTATGAGACAAAGATCTACCATTACTAGAGAATTAACTAATTCCTGTCTCTGCTCTTTACTGTGTAATGGCCGTCTTTTTTTCATTTTCACTGCAGTATTGTCAGTGGCTACAACTACTATCAAAACATCTCCTAATGCTTTTGCTGCATTAAGTGTATGAATATGTCCTGGATGAATTATATCAAAAACACCTCCTGCTAAAACAACTCGAAGTGACGATCTACCAAGTTCAGTTAGTGTGATTCTATCTTCTTTTATCAATTTATTTTTTACAAGTTCGTCGATTTTTGAATTGACGATATTTTCTGTAAATCCTTTTTTTATTTTAAGATTGTCTATGGGTGATTTACCGGTTATTCCGGCTAGGTACATTTCAATTAAAATTGATTTTTCTATTACTTCCAATATTATTTTCTAAAACTACTCTCTCTTTAATTCATCGATACTATTACATTTTTGGCTCAAGACCCTTTGCTAATCTCAGTGCATCTACCAAGCCATCTGCATAACCTATACTCAAAATTGCAACTTCATCCTGACCGTCTTCTAGAAATTTTTCTGCATCTTGAATATACAATTCAGCATTTTCAAAAATTACTTTGAATTCTTTTTGATCTTTATAGTATGGAGTTATCTCTTCTAATGCCTCTCTTACCATTGGAACATATTTTTTCATCATTTGGATTGAAATTTTCTTTGTTTTCTCTGAATTATCTTGCGGTTCATCTAGACATTTTCCAAGTATTTTTAATGCATCTGATTCCGTAAAATGCAGCCTTCCTGTGATGATTATTGTGTGTGGTGGTTTACCGAAATCTATTTTTTTTAGACTTGAAATTTTTCCTGATATGATTGATTGATCTTTGAATCCAATCCTTGATGCAACTATTGCATGTGTTGACAGATCAATTACGTTTCTTTTTTGTCCTTTTTCAGTCTCTATTAATCCAATTAATGCATCTTTTGGATTCATGAAAAAATTCTTGTCTTGATTGTACTCTAATAATAATACTGTATGGTTTCCTTCTATGATGTTTTTGTAAATTACATAGTATGGAGTTGTCAGCGATTTCATCTCACTCATTATTGTCGCAATTCTTCCAACTTTGTAAAAATGAAGACCACATTCCCCTATCATTGAAGTTAGAGATGATGATGCATGTATTGAATAGGTCTTTATTTTTTCTTGTATAGCTCTGGTTCTTAATTCAATATGGGTAGTAGCAATGTAAGGATCTCCATAGGATAGTAAGACAACTTTCTTTGTTTTTGCATGTTTTAGAATTTCATTTCCATCTTCAACTAACCATCTTTTGCCCTGCTTGAATTCTCCTTTGGTCATCTTTTTGATTTTTAACATATCTGATTTTCCAATTGGGCTGGTAAATTGCTCAAGGTATATCATGTCTGCTTTTGATAAAACTTCTAGAGCTTCAATAGGAATTGATTTTGAACCTGAAATTCCTAATCCTACAAACCAAAGCATTACTGCATGTTTTTATCATGCAGTCTTTTTAAATGGTGTATCATTCTCTTTAAAACTTCAATTCCTCTTAGATATTCATCAATTGATACCCTTTCATCTATTGTGTGAGCTTGATGTGGATCCCCTGGGCCATATGTTACTACAGGAATCTTCCATTGATTTCCTATTACATTCATGTCCCCAGTTCCAGTTTTTCTAATTAAAGTTGGTCTTGTATGTTCTACATCCATAACTCCTAAAGTGAATGCTCTGACTATCGCAGAGTCATGTGGTGCTTCAAAAGGCTCTGTTTCATCTATAATTGAATAATATGCTTCCACTTTTCTTCTTTGAGCTATTTCGTTTACTAGTACTGAAATTTTCTGTTCTACTATTTTGCAATTTGTATCTACAGGAATTCTAATGTCAAATGTTGAAACACATTCTTTTGGTGTAACATTATGGCTTGTCCCTCCATTGATTTCAGTTAATGTTGCAGTTAACAACATTCCTTTACTTTTTTTCTCTTGATCTGATTCTAAACCTTCTTTGAGTTCTTTTGCAAAGATCATTGTTTCTTCAATAGAATTCTTTGAAAGCCAAGGTGCACTTGCATGAGCACTATCCTCTACACTTACTTTGAGATTAATTGCCAATCTTCCTTTGTACGCAATTGTTACTTGCTTTATTCCGCTTGGTTCTCCAAATACTGCGTAATCTACATCGATGTGGTTCTTGACTAGATTTTTTACACCTGTAGCATTTCCCTCCTCATCTACTGTGCCAACAAAAATTACAGTGCCGTTATTGTTTTGAATTGAAGCAGCAGCAAACAACATTGCCATTAATGGAGCCTTTGCGTCTGACGCACCACGACCATAAAGTGAATCTCCTTCTTTTCTAACTTTGACTTTTCCAGGAACAACATCCATGTGTCCACAAAGTAATATTTTTGGTGAACCTGTACCTTTTTTTGCAATGATGTTGCCCACCTCATCTATGTGAATATCTTCAAATCCCAAATCATCGCATTTGTCTGCAAGAAATTCAGCCATTGTTTTTTCATTGAGTGAAGGCGTGTACAATCGAAGTGCTTTTTCAAGCATCTTCACTGCAAATCTTGGTGTGACTGTAAATGTTGTTTCCAATTCTCACTTGCTGTTTTTTATTACGTAATCAATCATTAAGGAAGGTATGTCTACTCCACACACTCTTACAGTATTTTTGTATTCAGTTGTATTGTTAACTTCATGAACTACTAATCCTCGTTCATTACTTTCCATCAAATCTACTCCTACTATGTCTCCTTGAACTGCATTTTTTGCCTTAATGCACATTTCTTCCATCTCTGGTGTTACTTTACATTCTTCTGCTGTTCCACCTAAAGCCATGTTTGTTTTCCAATTTCCATTTCCTGAATTTCTGTAAATTGCTGCAACAATCTTATCGCCTACCATTATTGCTCTGATATCTCTTGGTGGTCTATTTACAAATTCTTCTAAATAATGAACTTGATATATTGGATACATGCTTTCTCTACTTTCAATAATTCCTTCTGCTGAATCTTTATCATTTAATTTTGAAATTAATCTGCCCCAACTACCAACAGTTGGTTTGATCACTTTTGGATATCCATGTGTTTCTAGGTGTTCTATTGCAGCATCTTTTGAAAATGCAACAGCTGCATATGGTGTTGGAACTCCATATTTTTTTAATAGCATATGTGTAAATAATTTATTTCCTGCAAAAATTCCTGTATTAAGACAATTAATTACATTTACCCCCATTCCTTCAAGAGCTGCAGTTGAGTGTAAATTCCGATAATAGCTTACACACCTTTGAATAACTGGTCCATAGTCTGGTTTTTTTCCTAAATCTAATGCTAAATTCTTACAGTCAACCATCTGTATGTTTATGTTCTTTTTTCTGCCCGCTTCTAACAGAGCTTTTTCTTCCCAACGGATGGTATCATAAAGAATTGTAACGTCAGGACTCACTGCCCCCAATCCTCGCCAACCGATTGGGCAGGCTTTAATTGGAAACCGTTTGAGCCTTTTGCTAATTCAAAACTTGCGCCACATTCCGGACATGTTACAATTTCTCCTTCCACAGCATCTTTTGGAACGGAAATATCTGCATCACATTCTTCACATTTTGACATGTTTTAACCTCGTATTCCCTCTTTATTTATCATTAATTATCTTTTTTTCAAGTCTGTCTGCTAGGGGAATTTCAATTAAATCTCCCATTCTGAGTTCTTTTAGACCTGCGGCTACTGCTTTGGCACCGTCATCATCTTTTTCAAGACCTAAAATTGACATCAAATATGCGGCACCTGTTTTTCCTGCCAATTCCCCAAAGACAATTCTTCGTGTGTTTCCAACTGCTCTTGGCGGGATTGGTTCATAGGCTGCAGGATTTCGTAGTATCGCTGCAAGATGTGTTCCTGCTTTGTGTTTGTATGCAGAAGAACCTACAATTGGTTTTGAATCATATGGTTTAATCGAAGTATACTCCTCAATTAGCCTAGATAAGTCTAGTAGCATATCTAATCTGAAATCATTTGGTGATTTGTATAGATATGTTAATGCTACTGCAACCTCTGCAAGAGGTGGAATGCCCGTTCTTTCTCCTATTCCATCAATTGTGGTATGTATCTGATCTACTCCAGCATCACATGCAGAAAATGCATTAGCCACTGCAAATCCTATGTCATTGTGAACATGTGCATCAAGTGGAACGTCTATTGCATCTCTTACTGTTTTAACAAAATTATACATCCCTATTGGACGCATAATTCCAACAGTATCTGGCAAACTTATCCTATCTACTCCTGCTTCTTCAATTGCCTTACACACCTTTAACAAAAATTCTGGTTCTGCTCTACTTCCATCCTCAACTGTAAATCTGATTTTTAGCCCATGTGATTTTGCATATTCTACTGTTTCAACTGCTCTGCTCAATGCTTCTTCTCTTGTAATTCGTAGCTTATCTTTTAGATGAATGTCTGAAATTCCAAGATATGCAGCACACCATTTTGCATCACAGCTTAATGAAATGTCTATGTCTTCTTTGAGAGCTCTGCCATGAGATACGATGTCTGCTTTTAATCCTTGTTTGATAATTGTTTTAGTTGCTTCTTTGTGATCTTTGGAAACAACTGGTGAAATTTCAATTTGATCTACTCCAAAATAATCTAACATCCATGCAATCTGTATTCTTTGTTTATTTGTAAATGAAACTCCTGGATGCTGTTCTCCTTCTCTTAGAGTACTGTCCAATACTTTGATTTTCTTTGGATTTTTGTCATATGCATTGTAAATGTCTGCATAGTGATTCGGATCTTTCATTACAGAAAACGTTCACATAAATTGAGAATATAAATATATTCGTACTACTTTCGCTGAAAATTACTTGCGATGATCCTAATTTAGGCAAGTATAGAAATTATAAACCGAAAGTCGTTTTATGCTACTTTTCTTAAAATGATTACTGTGTTGGTGTCAATCACACCTGGAATTTTTCTTAATGCATCTATGCTACTGTTTATTTCAGAGATATTTGTTGCGCTGATTATTGTAGTTATGTCATACTGACCTGTAATCTCATAAACTGTTTTGACTCCTTCTAATTTTGCAAGTTTTTCTGAAACTTTTGATGTGTCTGTTGCAGAATCTACCGATATCAAAACAATAGCACTTGTAGCGTTTTCTTCTCCTATTTCAACAGTAAATCTTTTGATAGTTTTACTGTCTACGAGATTTTTTACTCTTCTTCTAACCGCTGATTCTGATAATTTTAGTTTTTTTCCAATATCTACAAAAGATTCTCTAGAGTCTTCTTTCAGAAAATTTATTATTTTTTCATCTACTTTGTCTTTATACATTATTTTTTTGCTCCTCTTTAGTAAGTACAATATCTAGGGTTTGTAAAACTTTCGTTATGTCTTCTTTAGATATTACTAATGGTGGAAGAATTCTTAGAATGTTTCTACCTGAATATAACATTAGAATTCCTTCTTTCATAAGGTTCATTAGAATATCTTTTACCTCGAATTTCAATTCTACGCCTATCATCAATCCCTTTCCTCTGATTTCTCTAATTATGGAATGTTTTTCTTTTAGTTTTTCCAAACCTTCTCTGAATAGTTTCCCCATCTTCTCAGCATTTTCAATTAAACCGTCTTGTGTAAGTGCCTGTAATGTTGCTATTCCTGCAGCACAAGAAAGTGGATTTCCTCCAAATGTTGAAGAATGTTCTCCTTTGCTCATTGAAGCAAGAATATCTGGTCTTACTAAAGTTGCACCCATTGGAACTCCTCCCGCAATACCTTTTGCAAGACATAAGATATCTGGTGCAGTATTCCAATGATCACACGCCCATAGTCGTCCTGTTCTGCCTAATCCTGCTTGTATTTCGTCAAAAATTAGAAGAATTCCTTTTTCATCACAAACCTTTCTTACTTCTTGTAAAAATCCATCTGGCGCAACATTGATTCCGCTTTCACCTTGAATTGGTTCTAAAATAACAAATGCAGTATCTTCATCAATTGTAGAACGAAGAGATTCAATATCGCCAAATGATGCAAAAGAAACTTTTTCAACTAGTGGTTCAAACGCTTTTTTGTATTTTGGATTAAATGTTAACGAGAGAGCCCCAAGTGATTTTCCATGATATGATCCTTTCATTGCAACCATTCCTTTTTTTCCAGTGAACTTTCTTGCAAATTTTATTGCAGCTTCTATTGCTTCTGCACCGCTGTTGTTTAGGTGAACTTGAGTCAATCCTTTTGGTGCAAGACCAATTAATGTTTTGAGAAACTCTTCTCTAGTTTTATTGTATAGTGAACTGTGTACTGTGATTATTTTGTCTACTTGTTCTTTGATTGCTTTTACAACTCTTTTATTTTGATGTCCAACAATTGCTACACCATATCCTCCCATACAATCAATGTACTCTTTTCCATCAATATCCCAAACATGAGCTCCCACTCCTTTTTCAATTGTAACTGGGAATCTTTGATACAAACCTCCCATAAAGTCATCTTCAGTCATGTTTAATCACCGTACAATTATCGTGTGCTATAGCCGATGATATAGGATTTTCTCTTTGACCATTTGCAATTAGTGCTTCTTTTACTCCCATATCTAGAGCTTCAGTAGATGCAAGAATTTTCTTTTCCATACCTGGACCTATCTTTGGTCTGATTTCCTTTGCTTCTGCTAATGTTAGTTTAGTTACAAGCTTGTCATCCATGAAAAGTCCATCTACATTTGTTATGAACAAAACTTTGTCAGATCCTACGCTTCCTGCTACATATGCTGCTGCTCTGTCTCCGTCGACATTGAGAAAATCTGATTCTTCACTAATTGCAATAGGTGAAATTACAGGCGTCAAACCTTGATCTAAAAGTAATTTAATGAAATCTGAATTGACTTTTGTAATTTTACCTGTATATCCTCCATCGATTGCCTGTTTTCGACCTTTTTCGTTGATAATTAGCAGTGTTTTTTTTCTCTCTGCTTGAATTACTCTGGCATCAACACCTGAAAGACCAATTGCATTGATTCCATTTTTTTGAAGCATTTGGACAATTGTCTTGTTGATTCGCCCAGACATTACCATTGTAAAAATTTCCGCTGTTTCTTTGTCTGTATATCTGCTTTTTATTCCACTAGGTGATGTTACAAATTTTGGTTCTTTTCCAAGTTGCTCACAAACTTTTGTAACTTCTTTTCCTCCTCCGTGAACTATGATTAGACCTTCTGTCTCTGCAACTTTTTTAATATCTGAAATAGTTGATGGATGTAAATTATCTACTACGCTTCCACCGATTTTGATTGTGATCATTTCTATACTGGAGTAAGTGGTGTGTATCTCAAGCCATCCATTTCATCAAAGCCACACATGACATTCATGTTTTGTATGGCAGAACCGGCTGCACCTTTCATTAGATTATCAGATGCTGAAATAGCAATCAATCTATGATTTTCTTCATCTATATCAAAACCTATATCACAAAAGTTTGAACCAACTACAAATTTTGGATCTGGGAATTTATACAATCCATTTTTATCTCGAATCAATCGAATAAATCTTTCTTGACCGTAAGCTTCCCGATATATTTTCCATATTTCTTTTTCATCGATATCTTTTTTCATAAATGTGTGATTTGTACATAAAATTCCACGAACTACATCTACTGCATGTGGACTCATTGAGACATGAATTTTCTTTCCTGCAATTTCACTTAGCTCTTGTTCTATTTCACCTGTGTGTCTGTGTTTTGCTGGCTTGTATGGTCTGATAACTCCTGCTCTCATTGCATGAGCAGTTCCTGAGCCAGAACCTGCTCCTGATGAGCCAATCTTAGAATCTACAATGATATGTTCTAAATCAATTAGATCATTTCGAATAAGTGGTGCAAGTGCTAACATGGAAGTTACTGCCATACATCCTGGACAAGAAACTAGTTGTGCTTTTTTGATTTGTTCTCTGTGTAATTCTGGAACTCCAAATACTGATTTTGATAAATAATCTGGGTGTGGGTGTTCCCAACCATACCATTTATCGTAATCTGCAGGATTGTGCAATCTATAATCTGCACTCAAATCAATAACCTTTAGACCTCTGTCATACAATGCTTTTACAATTTCAGTTGCTGTTCCATGTGGAACTGCAGTAAATACTATATCGCATTTATCTGTCATTTTATCATAATCTAATTCCGAAAAAGTTAGATCGGTAAATCCTTTCAAACTAGGTTGAATTCTATGAAGATACTCGCCAACATGTTGTCGTGAGGTGACCATTGTGATCTCCACATCTGGATGATTTACTAAGAGACGAAGTGTTTCTCCTCCAACATAACCTGATGCTCCTACAACACCGACTTTCATGATAATTCTCCCGTAATGAAGTATAATTTATTTCCTAACATAGTTTAAAGCAAATTCTACCATTTCTTTTGGAATATTTCGTCGTGACACTCTTGCCAACCCCTTAAACTCGACAGTATTGTTAACCTCGTGTACTACTAACCCTCGCTTTTCATCTTCCATTATGTCGATCCCTAAAATTCCTCCACCCATAGCTTTTGATGCTTTTGTAGATATCTCTTCGATCTCTTTTGTGATCTCACATAATTCTGGGTCTGCTCCTAATGCTATGTTTGTTTTAAAACCACCTGATGATTTTCTATACATGGCAGCTATTGGTTCATCGCCAACTGTAATAACTCGAATATCTCTTGGTGGTCTCTTTATCACTTCTTGAAGATAGAAAATTCTATCATGTGGGCTATCTGTAATATCTCTAATCTCAAATAATGCATCTGCGGTATCCTTGTCTTTTAATTGCATTACTCCTCTGCCCCAACTTCCTATAACTGGTTTGATTACGAGGGGATATCCTACTTTTTCTATATTTTCTGATGCACTTTCACTTGAAAATGAAAAGTATGTCTTTGGTGTAGGTACATTGTATTTTTTCAAAAGTAGCGTCATGAACATTTTATTTCCGCATTGATTTGCAACTTGAAATTTATTGAGTACTGGTACGTCCATAAATTCAAGACTAGCAGTAAAATGCAGCCCTCTAAAATAACTGACACATCTTTCTAAAACAACATCCCCAAAGTCAAAATCTTTTTTTTTGCTATCTGTATTGACTTGGGTAATTTTGGCGTCTAGCATTACTGCATCGTGACCTAGATTTGATGCTTCTTTTTCAAGCATCTTTTCTTCCGTTCTTAGGCGGTCAAATACAATACAAATTTTTGACATTACTCTCCCCAGTCTTCGCCTACACTTTCTGCTTGTTTTAGCTCAACAGTAGATCCATTTTTCTTTGCGATCTCAAAGTCGGCGCCACAATCAGGACAGGAGATAATTTCTCCAACAGAGGCATCGTCTGGGATGTTAAGAGTTGCATCACATTCTTGACAGTTCATGTTTTTGTTGACCTTTTCTTTTGTAATTTATTAGCTTCTGTTGATTGAATTCCCCATAATTCTACAAATCCTTTTGCCAATCTTTGATCAAAAGTTGATTCTGTACCATAAGTGGCGATCTTGTGACTATACAGTGAATATTCTGATTTTCTTCCCACAACACGAAGGCTTCCTTTGAAGAGCTTTAGTTTCACAGTTCCTGACACTGGTTTTTGTGATGTTTGGATAAATGCATCTAGATCTTGTTTTAGTGGATCTTGCCATAATCCTGAATATGCAAGATACGCCCATTCATCATCAATAATTGATTTAAATTTATTTTCATGTTTTGTGTGAACCATTTTTTCTAAATCGGCATGAGCTTCAATAAGACATATGGCTCCTGGAGTCTCATAAACTTCACGGGATTTTATTCCCACCACTCTGTCTTCAATGTGATCAACAATTCCTACTCCTGCATCTCCTGCTTTTTTGTTTACGTATTCAATTAATTTTATAGGTTCGAGAATTTTTCCATCTACTGCAATTGGTATTCCTTTTTCAAATTTAATTTCTATGTATGTTGGCTTGTCTGGTAAATTTTTTGTTTTTACCCAAATGAATGCATCTTCAGGAGGTTCGTTGTATGGATCTTCTAAAACTCCACCTTCAATTGCACGTCCCCACAAATTTTGATCAATGCTAAATCTTTTTGCTACTGAATCAATTTCAATTCCATGTTTTTTTGCAAACTTTAACTCTGTTACTCTGTCTAAGTTCTTGTCTCGAATTGGTGCAATAATTGGTAAATCAGAACCGGAACGTAGTGTGATATCAAATCGTACTTGATCATTTCCTTTCCCTGAACATCCATGAGCTAGTGCTGTTACTTTTTCTTTTTTTGCAATTTCTAAAACTTTTTCTGCAATTAATGGTCTTGCTAATGCTGTTGCTAGACAATATTTTTTTTGATAAAGTGCATTTGCCTTAATTGATGGAAAAATAAAATTTTCAACAAATTCCTTTCTTGCATCTATGTTGTAATGTTTTTTTACTCCAAGCTTTTTTGCTTTAGCTTCGATTTTTTTCTGATCATCGCCTTGACCTACATCTACAGTTACTGTTATGACATCCATATCATATTCTTCTTGAAGATATTTTACTACTACTGATGTGTCTAGTCCTCCGGAAAATGCAAGAATTCCCCTTTCAGTCATAAAACACCTTTTCCCGTCGTATTTTGGAATTTATCTTTTGTGATACGCTGAAAATCAAAAATGTCTTCCACATTTCATCTAACTAGCTTGAGCTAAAATTCGATGATTATTTAACCGCCAAAATATAACGCTGTTTTATGAAAATATGGTCTGTTATTTTTGCAGGAATTGTAGGTGTGACATTGACATTCGTTGTAGGAATTCTAGTAAATTCTGATGAAACTACGCATGAAAACACGATTAGAGTAGCATATTTTCCCAACATAAATCACGCAATTCCAATTATCGGAATGGAAAAAGGAACATTTCAAAATCAAATTGGAAACAATACTGTAATTGAACCAATATTGTTTGATGCCGGACCTCAGGTAATAGAATCTATTTTTGCCGGTTCAATTGACATTGCATATGTTGGTCCTGGACCTGCAATTAATGGATTTTTAAAATCTGAGAATCACAATGTAAAAATTTTATCTGGTGCTGCAAGTGGTGGTGCTAGTTTCATTGTTCATCCTAATTCTAAAATTGATTCTGTTGCTGATTTTGGAGGAAAAAGAATTGCAGCACCACAAATCGGAAACACTCAAGATATTTCATTGAGAAACTATCTTTCTGAGAATGGATTAAAACCAGCTGAAAAAGGTGGATCTGTTATTGTTTTGAATATACCAAACCCTGATATTTACACACTATTTGCAAAAGGTGATATTGATGCCGCGTGGGTTCCTGAACCTACTGCTACAATATTGGTACAACAATTAGACGGTAAAAGATTATTTAATGAAGAAGAACTTTGGCCTGATAATAAATTTGCATCCGTATTGTTAATTGCTAGAGAAGAATATGTAAAACAAAATCCTGAAGTGATTAACAAATGGCTTGAAGCACACAAGCAAACAGTAGATTGGATAAATTCTAATCCAGAACAAACTAGAATGATCTTTATTGAATTCATGAAAAAAGAAACTGGCAAATCACTTTCTGATAAATTGGTTGATGAATCATTATCTAATTTAGAAATTACATCTGATCCTATTGTCAGTTCTATTCACACATTTGCTAAAAGAGCAGATTCCCTTGGTTATCTAGGAAGACATGGATATAGTTTAGACGGAATTTTCCTTGACATAAATTCAAATTCCCAATTACAGGAGGTTTTAGTAAATGACAAAACTTGAGGCTAAAAATATTGTAAAGTATTTCAAACATGACAGTCACCGTCTCACGGCTTTGGGCGGTGTAAATCTGCAAATTGAAGATGGTGAATTTGTCTGCTTAGTGGGACCATCTGGATGTGGTAAATCTACTTTTTTACGAATTGTTGCAGGTTTGGAAACTCCCGATGAAGGTGAAATTCTCTTTGATGGAAAACCAGTCACAACCACTGGTCCTGAAAGAATCATAGTCTTTCAGGAAGGGGCACTATTTCCATGGTTGAAAGTACAAGACAATGTGGAATTTGGATTAAAGATGGCAGGAATTCCAAAAGAAGAACGAGCACAGATATCCAAACGATATTTGGACATGATGCAATTAACAAAATTTGCTGATTCATACACGTATCAACTTTCAACTGGAATGAAGCAAAGAGTAGCGATAGCTAGAGCACTTGTTATGGATCCTGATGTGTTGTTAATGGATGAGCCATTTGCGGCACTTGATGCACAAACAAGAGATCTGTTATTAGTTGAAATGCAATTGATTTGGGAAAAAACCAAAAAGACAATTCTGTTTGTAACACATAATGTTACCGAAGCTACAGTGCTTGGAACTAAAGTTGCCGTATTTAGTAATAGACCTTCTACAATTAAAAAAATAATAAATGTTGACTATAAACGCCCACGACTTGTGGAAGATCAAAATCTTTTTCCGCTTCAACAAGAAATTTTATCTGAATTACGACCTGAGGTAAAGAAAAGTTAAGTGATATTTTATGAAAAAAATTACTTTGACAAAACAAATTATCTTTTATGTAGCGCTTGTAGCTATTTGGCAGCTTGTCTCAATGACAAATATTTGGCCCAATAATCTTTTTCCTTCTCCTTATGAGGTAGCTGAAGATTTAGTGTATACTGCATCTGATGGAAGTTTGTTCTTTGGAATAGGAACTAGTATTTTGAGATTGATAATTGGATTGGCAATTGCAATAGTTGGTGGAATGTTGCTTGGAATTTTTATGGCAAGAATAGAAATTATAAATCAAACCATAGGTTCCTTGGTTTTAGGATTGCAATCAATTCCCTCTGTTGCTTGGGTCCCGCTTGCAATACTTTGGTTTGGGTTAACCGATGGTGGAATCATCTTTGTTACTGCAATTGGTTCAATGTTTGCAGTAACAATTGCTACCTATACTGGAGTCAAAAATATTAATCCACATTATATTGAGGCTGCAAGAAATATGGGCG
Organism: Nitrosarchaeum sp.; assembly: GCA_021414105.1. Lineage (GTDB taxonomy): Archaea > Thermoproteota > Nitrososphaeria > Nitrososphaerales > Nitrosopumilaceae > Nitrosarchaeum. The sequence goes on from JAIOPB010000020.1 coordinate 29,929, forward strand.
CAAAAGGAACTCAACTGGCTATCTACGTCTTAATTCCTGCAGCATTTCCATATTTGATTTCTGGTTTCAAACAAGGTTGGGCTTTTGCATGGAGAGGAGTAATAGGGGCTGAATTACTGTTTTCATTTCTAGGATTGGGATTTTTGCTCAATGTAGGGAGACAACTAAATGATATCTCTCAAGTATTTGCAATAATGTTAGTAATAATGATGGTTGGTATTGCAATTGATGGAATAATTTTCAAGAGACTTGAAAATAAAGTCATGTCTAGATGGGGATTACGCTAAATTAGATGCAAATTTCTATTAATCAAAAAATTTTTGAAATTCCGAACTTGTTGAAAAAAAGTAGTGTCACAAACTAAATTGTTTAATTGTATTTTTTGCATAAATATACAAAATTTCGCTCCTTATCTAATTTCCACACAAGTGCCAATTAACCTGATTGTATGGTTGATTTTTCTCAAAAGAGTTAAACTATATGGAAACATTCTAAAAATAAATTGGTACAAAAAGAATCTTTCCTCACTGCATTACAAAACAGAATCTTGCTTTTTGATGGGGCAATGGGAACTGAGATTCAAAAATATGATCCCAAACCTGAAGATTTTCCAAATAATCAAGACGGGTTTAATGATGGTTTAATCTTAACACATCCAGAATGGATTAAACAAATTCACCAAAATTATCTAAATGCAGGTTCTGACTGTATTGAAACCAACTCTTTTGGTTCAAACAAAATAAAATTAGATGAATATGGATTTGGTAATCAAACAGTAGACTTTAACAAAAAAATAGCTCAATTAGCAGTTGAATCTTGCTCGGCATACACTGACAAACCTCGATATGTGATTGGTTCAATGGGGCCATCTGGTTATCTTCCAAGCTCAAATGATCCTGATTTGGGACAAAAACCACTAGATGAAATTAAAGAAGCATTTGAATTACAAGCTGAAGGTCTAATTCTTGGCGGAGTGGATGCTCTTTTAATTGAAACAAGTCAGGATATCTTGGAAGTAAAACTTGCTATTGAAGCATGTCATGATGCGATGAAAAAAACTGGAAAAAAAATTCCAATTATTGCAAATACAACATTGGATCAATATGGAAAAATGTTACTTGGAACAAACATTCAAGCTGCATACACAACTGTGTCTGATATGGGAATTGATGTTTTTGGTTTGAATTGCTCTACAGGTCCAGTTGAAATGACTCCGAGTGTTAGATGGCTTGATGAGCAAAATGAACATAATTTGTTGGTAGTTCCTAATGCAGGCATGCCTGAAAATCAGGGCGGACAAGCAGTGTACAAGATGACTCCTGAAAAAATGGGCGAAATACTAGGAGATTTTCTTAAACAGTACAAAAAAGTTCGAATAATTGGCGGTTGTTGTGGAACAAATCCTGAACATATTGCCGTACTAAGAAAAGTAATTGACGAAAAAGCCTATTCTATCAAGGGTTAAGTATTTAGAAAAACTGAGGAGAATTTATCACATTGACTATTCCCAGAGTTAGCTCTGCACTAAAAGCAGTTGATTTGAAACAATTGCCTCCACCTCTGATCATTGGAGAGAGAATCAACACACAAGGTTCCAGAAAAGCAAAACAGCTTGTACTAAATGATGATTATGATGGATTAGTTGATTTGGCAAGAATCCAGGCGGAAGATGGTGCTCACTGTCTTGATGTTTGTGTTGCCACTACTGAACGTGCTGATGAACGTCAATTCATGGTAAATCTTGTTAAAAAATTAAGCTTGGAAATTGATGCTCCGCTTGTAATTGACTCTACAGATCCAGATGTGATAGAAACAGCTGTAGAACAAATTCCTGGAAGACCGATAATTAATTCCATTAATCTGGAAGGAGATGGAAGTAGATTTGAAAGACTTGCACCAATAATGGCAAAGTATGGTTTGCCTGCAATTGCATTATGTATTGGACCAAAAGGTATGGCAAAAACTCCTCAAGAAAAAGTTGAAACTGCAGAATTACTTTATGAAACAGGAAAAAAATATGGATTAAAAATTGAACAATTTATTTTTGATGTTCTAACATTTACACTTGCTACTGGAGAAGATGAGTTTTTAGATGCGGGAAAAAATACTCTGGAAGGTATCAGACTTGTAAAAGAAAAATTTCCAAACTCATTTACAACTTTGGGATTAAGCAATATCAGTTTTGGATTAGCTCCATATGCAAGAAAAGTTCTCAACTCTGTATTTTTGTATCATGCAGTAAAATCTGGACTAGATACAGCTATTGTAAATGCAAAAGAAATAATTCCTTATGGGGAAATAGATGCGAAAGAAAAAAAACTAGCTGAAGATCTAATATTTAATACTCATCCAAATGCGTTATCTGAATTAATTATTTATTTTGAAAAAACAGGTGCGCAAGATACTAACATCTCAAAAAAAATTGATGTAGATCCAACTTGGTCTCCTGGAAAACGTGCAAACTTTAGAATTGTAAATAGATTAAAAGATGGAATTCAAAACGATGTTGTTTCTGCTATTGCAGAAAAGATAGGTAAAAATGAAATTATTGTAGATCACAACGGTGTTCTTTCTCTAAATGCTTCTCCTACAATTACCCATGAAGGTGCAATTAGAACACTAAATGAGGATTTACTTCCTGCCATGAAAGAAGTTGGTGATAAATTTGGCTCAGGTGAATTAATCCTGCCATTTGTTCTCAAATCTGCTGAATGCATGAAGGCAGCAGTAGGCGAATTAGAAAAATATCTGATTAAAGAAGAAGGCACATCTAAAGGAAAGCTTGTACTTGGAACCGTTTATGGCGACGTTCATGATATTGGAAAGAATTTGGTAAAAACTATCTTTCAAAATAATGGTTATACTGTTTATGATTTGGGAAAGCAAGTGCCCCTACAAAAATTCTTAGAAAAAATAGATGAAGTAAAACCAGATGCTATTGGATTATCTGCACTTTTGGTATCTACATCAAAGCAGATGCAGTATTTCATTGAGCATGCAAGAAAAAACAACATGAATATTCCAATTTTATGTGGCGGTGCTGCGATTAATAGTAATTATATCAACAGAATTGCAAAGGATGGTGGCATCTATGAATCTGGAGTATTTTATTGTAATACAATGTTTGAAGGTCTGAAAACAATGGATACATTGGTTTCAAATGAAAAACCTAAATTTTTAACACAATGGAAAGAGAAACTTGAAAGTTGGAAAGAGCGTTCTACTATTATCATTGACACTACAAATCTTCCAAAAAGTGACATCAAACCTGTAATTCCACCTACTCCTCCGATAATTGGAGAACCAATCAGATTGAAATCTGCTCAAATCAATATGGGTGAAGTTTGGGAATTAATTGACAAAAAATCTCTATTCAAGTTATCTTGGGGTTTACGCGGAAAAGCAGGTGCTGATTCTGAAGCAGATCATGAAACATTACTAAATGAATGGAAGATTCGAATAATTCGAGAAAAATTATTTGAACCCGAAATAGTTTATGGCTATTTCAAATGTCACAATAAAGATGGAAAACTACAAGTTGATAATCCAAATGGTACAAGTGTAGAGTTTGATTTCCCACGCTCTTCTAAATCTAGTCATCTTTGTCTTACTGATTATTTTGGAGAAGATGACATTGTTGCATTTCAAGCAGTTACGGTTGGAAACAAAGTTTCAGATGTTATAGAAAAATGGAATAAAGAAGACAAGTATGCTGATGCATATTATTTGCATGGTTTGGCAGTTGAAGTAGCTGAGGCATTGGCAGAATGGATAAACCGTAAAATAAAATCTGAATTAAAACTTGAAAAAGGAGGTCTTCGATACAGTTGGGGTTTTCCAAGCTGTCCTGATATCTTACAACATCGTGAAGTTTGGAAGATATTACAACCAGAAAAATCTGGAATGGTGTTAGACCAAGAATCTGGACAAATTATTCCAGAACAATCAACGGCTGCAATTGTAGTGCATCATCCTGAATCGCAATATTTTGTACTTTAGATCTTCTTTAGTGTCTCTTTTGCAAATGTAAAATCATTAGGCGATGTGATTAGTACATCTCCTGCAATATCGTGAATCTGTCTGATAAAATTAGCAGGGTTTTCTTTGTAGCCTGACCAATCTAATTCCAAAAACTTTGCAGAATTCTCATTTTTTTCCGTAGGCAATAAAACACATGGAATAATTCTAAATCCACTTGTTCTTAATTTGTTAGAAATTCTTTGTACTTGTTCTGTTGAATGGATCACCTGTGTCATAAAACCCTTAGGTGCGGCAGTAATTTTTTTTTGAATTTTTTCAAAGTCAGGATTACTAGGTAATGATAAAAAGAAATTCATTTTATTGCCATAACCTAATTCATTTAATTGCTTAACGACATGACTTGGAATCAAACCTGAATCTGTTGGATTCTCTTTTGATGGATCCCCTTTCAGAACAAGAATCCCGTCTAGTTTCAGATCTATTGATTCTTGCACTATTTGTTTAATCGAATCCATATCTTTGTCTCTTACACGCATACTTATTGTAATTTGTAAATTAGGATGGTTTGTCTTCAACATTTTTCCTGTGGTTAATGCTGAAACTCGTCTAGTTCCCAAAACAGAATCTGTTACATGAATACCGTCACATAACGTACTGATATCTGAAACTCTTTGCACAAGTTTTGCTAATAATGAATTTATTTCAGCATTTGATGTTTTGATATCTGGAATTTTTGGTGGGTTTATTTCGTAGATGACCGCCATAAAGAATCTCAAATTTAACTTGGTTAAAACCTTTAAACGCAAACTCAATAAAATAGATAATCACTATAATCATAGTGGACTTGGAATTACTACGATCTTCACTTTCAAGTAAAATCGATCCCGTCGTAGAACATTATGGAACAAACAATCTTGCATCAATACTTGTTGTGATTTATGGTGAAGATCCAATTATTTTGATGACTGAAAAACCAATGCATCTAAAATTACATGCTGGGGAAATTTCATTTCCAGGTGGAAAATTCGATCCAAATGATTCTGATCTTTTAGAAACTGCATTGCGTGAAACTCGAGAAGAAATAGGTTTAAGAATTTCAAAAAATCAGGTGACAGGACAACTAGAACCAGTTGTAACTCTCAATTCAGGTTTCACCATTTTACCATTTGTTTCAATAGTTGATGAAATTACGTCACTTTCAGCAAATTCTGAAGTGGAAAAAATACTACACATACCTCTCAAATCTTTTTTGAAAACAATGGCAGATGATCCAAATCCAACTCATCAAAGAATTCAAGAAATGTACACATTTGAATATCAAAATAAAATTATTTGGGGCGCATCTGCAAGAATCCTAAAACAAATAGTAAATCGCCTAAATCTCTGAGATTCATTTAAAAAGAGCTCTTCGTGCCTGAAAATTATGGCTGCACGCAAGTCATCTCCAAGAAAAATTCGTCTGTTAAAAAAGACAAGACAGACTTCACCTGTGCCAGCTTGGATTATTCTAAGAACAAAGAGAACCGTTAGATCAAATCCAAAACGTAGAGCTTGGAGATCAACAGATGTGGAGGTTGGATAGTTGTCTCAAGAATTAGAAAGAGTCTATACTATCAATTTGGGTAAAGTTTTACTTTCTGTAGATACACATCGTGCACCTCGAGCTATTAACATGATTAAGGAATTTGCTCGTCATCATATGAAAACAGAGGAAATCAAAATTGAAGAAGATCTTGCTCATCAAATTTGGTCAAAAGGGGTTCGGAGTCCTCCAAGAAAAATTAGAGTTAGAATGAGTAAAACTGATGAAGGTTATGTTTTAGTTTCTCCATATACTGATGAAAAAGAATCTAAAGAAACACCAGCTAAAGATTCAAAGAAAAGTAAATCATCTAAAGATTCAAAGAAAGATACACCTGTCAAGGATGTAACACCAGATGCACCAGTAAAAGAAGTAAAAGAAACACCAGTCAAAGAAGTAAAGAAAGATGCACCATCTAAAGAAGTAAAGAAAGAAACACCAGTAAAAGAAGTAAAGAAAAAAACACCAGTAAAAGAAGTAAAGAAAAAAACACCAGCTAAAGAAGTAAAGAAAAAATCCAAATAGAAAATTCTGTTCTTATTAAAAAATTGTTATAAAATTATTTTATTCTAATTGGTATAGATCAAGTTTATAGTCAATACTACAGTCTGGATGTGACCAGTCCAGTGTATCTTCTTGTGGAATCATTCCAAGTGGGTCATATTTTTCAAATTTTGTCATTCCTTGAATTGAAGATAACATTACTATTTTGGATTCTTTAGAAGATGATGTCAAATCTACTTGAGCACTGCTTTCACTTAGTATTCCGCTAGTTAGATTTGTAATTGAATTAAGAATACCAACTGGAATATTGTTTCCTCCAACGACATAAAGCATTGAGCGTTTTACTGCGTTTGGTGGTGCATTTTCATAGAGCATTTTCAGTGAATCTCTTAATGATTCTTCTAGATTTTGTCCATCTTTACTTGTAGTTAGAATATTTGTTTGATTTGATATTTCTGAAGATCTTAGGGAACCAATCACGTGCATTATGGCATTATTTGCAATGTCATAACATGTCTTTGGGCTCAAGTCTGGATTGCTTTCTAAGAGTGAATCATTATCTAATACAATAGTACATTCTGAATTCGCTTTTACTCTTTTTAGTGAAACACCAGAATTGAAAATTCTGTCTTTTTCATATTTGAATGGCATTATGGCAAATGAAACAAGTCCCTTGCCTGATTCTTTGCAAATTTCTGAAACTACTGGTGATATTGCCGACCCTGTTTTTCCTGCCAGATTTGTCATGAGTACAATTGTAGAATAATTTGAAATCTTTGACTTTATCTGATCTGCAACTTTGTATGCTGAACCTCTGATTAATTGAATTGATGGATTAATGACTGAATCAGTTGAGACCTTGATTGAGCTGCAGCCTGATTGAATGTCTTTTTGATCATTACTAATTATTAGACAATCTGAGTTTAGAGCCTCTTTGGCCTGTATTGCTAATTTTGAGCCTGCTCCGCCTAAACCGATAACTAAGATTGGTTCTTTTATTTGCAAACTCATTTCAAATGTTATTCTCTAATTTGGATAAAAAACCTTCTTACGTTATTTTAATCAAATTTCCGATCTAAAAAATTTAGCTTGCGATCTTTCCTAGAATACTACGCGTAGTCGCATCCACTATTTCGACTATGCGTGTTTGTCCGATCTTGATTTCTTCTTTTACAACTACAGGTTTGTATGCAAAGTTTCTTCCTTTGATGCCTTCATTTGTTTCCTCATCAAACAAAACTTTGCCCTTCCACCCGATCCATTTCTGGTTGTTTTCTAATGATATTTTGTTTATCAGATCAAAGATGACTTTACTTCTGCTTTTTACTTCGGATGTCTCTATTTGGTCCCACTCTGCAGCTTCTGTGCCTGGTCTTGCACTATATTTTGAAAGATTAACCATGTCTGGACGTATTTCATTTATGAGTTCAACTGTTTTCTCAAAATCTTTCTTGGTCTCTGATGGAAAGCCTACTATAACATCTGTTGATATTGTAAAGTTTGTAAATCGCTCTTTGGCTTTTTTTATAACTTCTCTAACTGTTTTTACTGTGTGTCCTCTTTTCATATCATTTAGGACTTTGTCACTGCCGCTTTGTACTGGTATGTGAAGAAATTTGTAGACTTTGTCACTGTCATAAGATTTTATCAATTCTTCTTTTATCCTTGGCATATACATTGGATTCATCATGCCAACACGTATCATGAAATCTTGTGGAATTTCAGATACTGCTTTTACTAAAGTTGGTAAATCTGTATTGATATCAAACCCATAACATCCATTATCTGTAGATGTCAGCCAAATTTCTTTACATCCTTCGCTAATTTCAGTTTCAACTTGTCTTACAATGTCTCCTATTCTGTAACTCGTAAGATCACCTTTTGATAATTTAGTCTGACAAAAAGTGCATTCACTCATACATCCACTGGCTATCTCTACAATTCCTACAACTGGATTCAATCTTACTTTTGGCAATCCCACTTTTGATAAATCCGAGTCTTCTAGTGCCACTTGTCTTATCCCTCTCAATGTAGAATCTATTACCTGCAATGTCTTTCCCAATGAGTTTGGTCCTAACAAACTGGCTTTCTCTGTAATTTTTTCTACCGTACTCTTCTCAGCTTTTGGAAGACAACCTGCAACAACAAGAGGTTTTGAGTTTAATGACCTGATTCTATGCATCATCTTGTTTGCTGTTGAATCTTTGACAGAGCATGTAACAACAATATTCAAATCAGATTCTGAAGAATCTTTAGCAAGAGTGTGACCTCCGTTTACAATTAGTCCTGAAATCATCTCAGAGTCTGCAAAGCTGGCAGAACATCCGTATGCTTCTACAAAAATTTTTGCCATGATTTATCCAAACAATGCATCAATTTCTTTATTGTTCATCAATTTCTTTGATGTTACTAATTCTCTAATGGTTTTTCCAGTCTTTAGAGATTCTTTGAACAATTCTGCAGATTTTAGATAGCCAATTTTTGGTGTAAGGAGCGTTACAATTACTGGACTGTTTTCTATGTCCTTTCGAAGTTTATCCTTGTTTGCAGTTAATCCGTCTATTAGATTTGCAGAAAATATTGGCAAGAAATTTTTCAGCATATCTGTAGATTCTAACATGCACTTTAGCATACCTGGTAACATTACATTTAGCTCAAATTGTCCACTTTGAGCTGCATAGGATACTGCAGTATCATTTCCAATTATGTTAAAACAAATCATGTTCATACATTCTGCCAATGATGGATTTACTTTACCTGGCATGATAGATGAACCTGCATGAACAGCAGGTATTCCCAATTCTGATAATCCTGCAATTGGACCTGATGCCATTAATCTAATGTCATTTGCAAGTTTGCCAATCTCAAGTGCCAAATTACGTAATGCACCTGAAAGATTTGCAACTGCAAATTTACTTTGCAATGAATACTGCATGTCTTTTTCTGGCATTAGTGATAACTTTGAAATCTTTGCAAGTTCTGCTATTGCAATTTTTCGATATCCTTTTGGTGTGTTTGCACCAGTACCAACTGCGGTTCCACCTAATGCCACATTTTGTAATTCCTTTTGAGACAAAACAATTACGTTTCGTGCTTTTGTAATGGCTGTAGCATAGGCTGCAAATTCACTTCCAAGAGTCACAGGTAATGCATCCATCAAATGGGTTCTTCCAATTTTTTTAAACGAAGAAAATTCTTTTGCCTTTTTTGTTAATGATTTTATTAGTATGTCAATTGCAGGAATCACATCTTTAAGATTTATCAAAATTGCAACATGCATTGCAGTTGGATATGTATCGTTACTTGACTGTGACATGTTTACATGATCATTTGGATGTAAATACTGGTACTGACCCTTTCTTTTGTGTAATATCTCTAATGCTACATTTGCAATGACTTCGTTTGCATTCATGTTAAATGCAGTTCCTGCACCCGAATTGATCATATCTATTACAAATTGTTCAACATATTTTCCGGACAATATTTTATCACATGCTGCAACTATTGTCTTTCCACGTTTTGCATCTATTGCGTTTGTTTTCATATTTGCTACTGCGGCAGATCGTTTAATCATGACAAATGACTTGATCAAATTAGTATGTGCTTTATTTCCTGTTACGTGATATTGTTTAATCGCTCTTCCTGTAAATGCTCCATAATATGCGTCAGATGGAATTTTGACTTTTCCCAACGAATCTTCATCTAGTCTAAATTTCAAATCAATCTTGCCTTTAATTTCCCACTATTCATTCTTTTTCTGGCATTTTCTTCAATTCCTGTTTACTATTTTTAAGAATCAATGCGAATTATTATATAGGATCTGCTAGTCCCGTTTCTCAATGAATAAGCGTATCAGTATGCTCTTTACAATTGCAGCAGTAGCTGTAATCGGGGCAACGCTATTCGGAAGCACATACACACAAACCCAACTTAGTGGACAATCACTTGACACCTCAAAAATGGATGCCAATGTAATTGAACAAATCCACCAAATGGGCGGTTTACAGCTTGTAATGCCACAGGCATTCGCAGTAACTGATTGTGGTGCACTAGCAGAAACTGGACGAAATGTAGTCGAGTTTAATTTGACTGGTGAAAGTGTTACACTTCCAATCATGGGAGGAAAGACATACAATGCAATGACCTTTAGTGGACAAGTCCCAGGACCAACACTAAGAGTCACTCAAGGTGATGTCGTAAAAATGACACTAACAATTCCAGCAGATGAAGTTACTGGTCACGGTAACGACATGCATGCATCACAAATGTCAGCAGGAAACTTTGAATCCGTTAATCCGGGTGAAACAAGTCAATACTGCTACATTGCTGAATCAGCTGGTATTTTCAAATACCATTGTTCCGGTGTCCACCTAATTGGTATGGATCAACACGTTCTTTCCGGCATGTACGGAATTGCAATAGTTGACCCAGTCAATGGATACAAGAAACTAGCGGTAGAGAAAACATCAGTTAGTAACGGCAAAGTATCTTTAGACAGACAGTTCTACGATGCAGATGCATTAGAGTTCACACTCCAATACAACCAATTGTACCTTACACCTGAAGGCAACTATGATGCAGGAGCAATGTTCCAACATCATAACACTGCAACAGTTGTTAACGGAATGCAATTTGGTTATGTACCAAACATGGTTCACAACTTGCTCGTTAAAGGCGATGCAAACAAGAACATCTTTGTTGCACAACCATGGAATGGACTTGAACTAAAGCAGTACCAATCACAACCATTATTCGTTGAGAATGGTCAACATGTGAGACTCTTTGTTGAAAACCAAGGTAACGAACCAGTATTCTTCCACATTGTTAGAGAAATCTTGGACAGAGTTACACAAGGTAACAGAGTACAATCCGGAGCAACCGAAACATGGATGCTAGGTGGCTCACAAGGAATGATCGTTGATTTGGTATTTGATGAACCAGGTGCATATGCAGCAGTTAATCACGACTATGCAGCAATTTACACTGGCGCAGCTACAGTATTTGTAGCAGGTGATCCATTTGGATTGAACCCAAGATTGGTCGATGCAGGAGTTATTCCAGCACCAGTACCATCATATGCTTATGCATTGGGCAACCCAAGCAACGCTGTCCCACCAATGGGAATGAACAGTATTGCACACCCAGCACTCAATGTTCATGGTCTATACACTGATGAAGTTGCTTCTGAGAAAATAGCAGATGGTGCATTACCCTTATGGGATATTGTACCAACACTACCACCAATACCATAGGTAGTAACACTCTTTATTTTTCTATTTTTCAATTTTTAATGAATTATATTCTATAGATTTTTTCTTAATTACATGGGATTTGACGATTCTGTTTTGATATGTGATGAAGTAGATCCTGTTTTAAATAAAATATTACAAGATAATGGCTTGAAAGTTTCATATGAGCCAAAAATCACTCCTGATCAAATCAAAGAAAAAATTTCTAATTTCAACATTGTAATTGTTCGAAGCAGAACAACTCTTACAAAAGAGATGATTGAAAAAGCTGACAAGTGTAAAATTATTGCCCGTGTCGGAGTTGGACTAGATAATGTTGATCAAGTGGCAGCTAAAGAAAAAAATATTCGTGTAATTAATGCAGCAGAGGGGGCAATGAATGCCGTGGCTGAACTAGTTTTAGGATTAATGTTGTCATTGGCAAGACAAACTGCAAGAGGCGATAGGGCAATTCGAAATGGACAATGGCTAAAAAATGAATTAAAAGGAACAGAACTCCGAGGAAAATATCTTGGAATTGTCGGCCTGGGAAACATTGGAAAAAGACTGGGACGACTTGCAAGAGCACTTAACATGAATATTATTGGTTATGATGTAATTCCAATTGATGAAGAATTTGCCAAAGAAGTTGGATTGATGAAAGCTGATTTAGATACTTTATTGCAAAGTTCTGATTATATCTCAATTCATGTTCCGTTGTTGGATTCTACATATCATTTGCTTAATGCTCAAAAAATGTCTACCATGAAAAAGACTGCAAAAATTATCAACACTTCAAGAGGTGGAGTAGTTGACGAGGATGCTCTGTATGAGGCATTAAAAAATGGTAATTTGGGTGGTGCGGCATTGGATGTTTTTGAGAAAGAGCCTGCAACAGGAAACAAATTGGCAGAACTAGATAATGTGATTCTTACCCCACATATTGGTGCCCAAACAAAGGAGGCTCAATCTTTGGCAGCCAACATAATCGGAGAAAAAATTATCCAAATACTCCGAGGCGTAATCTGAGTATTGCACGAATAAAAATAACTAAAAAAGCTTGACTGATGCGTGATTAAATCTCGGCTCATTCTTTTTAAGACGGATTTGGAGGTTAATCTTCGTGCAGAAAAATCAAAATATGAATATACCATATCAAATACTAGGAAAAAATATGCCTAGTACAGGTTCCCTAGTAAAAATATCACTTGGATTAATCATTATTGCAATACTTTCTTCGGCATTTGTTTATGCAGATACTGCTTCTGTAGATATAGGTGGTACTTCTTATGATGTTGAATATACTGGTAATGGAGTAACTGTTTCTGGAATAGATGCAGATCCTGATTTTGTCTCACTAGTTATCAGTGTGGATGTTTCTGGCTCACCTGGTACTTTGGAAATTACATTTGAGCGAAGCTTCTTTGATTCTATTTACCAAGGAGATGATGATGACTTTATTGTTTTAGCAGATGGTGATGAACCAACATATTCTGAAATTGAAACAACTCCTCAAAGTAGAACTCTAAGTATTGAATTACCTACTGGAACTGAAGAAGTTGAAATTATTGGCTCTCAATTAGGTTCATCTGTAACTGAACCCGTTGAAGAACCTATAGTTGAAGATACACCAGTTGAAGAACCAGTACCAACTGAAGACAAACCAGTTGCTTGTACATTGGAATATGCTCCAGTTTGTGGTGTTGATGGTGTAACTTATGGCAACAAATGTCAATTAGATGCTGCAAAAATTACTTTGGATCATTCTGGTGAATGTATAATTGAAGAAACTATAACCGAAAAACCAAAAACTGAATGTGGTGCTGGAACAATTCTCAAAGATGATGTTTGTGTTTTGGATGAAAGATGTGGACTTGGCACTGTTTTAACAGATGGTGTATGTGTAGCTGAGCCAACTTCTGAAACTCCTGCTAAAGGATTGGGAACTCAATTAATTATTGGACTAATTGGATCATTTATCATTGCAGGTATTATTGGACTTGTACTGGCTATAATGTCAAAAGCAAGTAAGAGCAAAAATTAATTCATAGTAAAAAATTTCTTATTGAAAATCATTCTAGATAGTATGATCTATTTTTAAATTACAATAATCTCTTTATTGATTAGGTATTGAATTACTTGAGAAAATTCATTATCTGAAATTTTATCTTCAAGCCACCATCCAACTGTGTTTTTCATCCATTTTGGAATGTGTATGCTCTCAAGATTTTTTTCATTTATTTTATCTGGTATGCTGATAATGTTTTTGTCTATAAATTTATTTATTGCATCTATGAAAAATCCATCTGACATTTTATCATTAATCCAGCTAAATGCAACTTGTTTCATCAATGTGGGAATACAGACATTTTCTGAATCAATTAAATCAAATTCTGCGCTGTCTTTTGCACCTGCATATTCTACATCTATGAAATATTTGCCTATTGGAAAAATTTCTGCCTCAAAAGGAATCATTGAAGGAATTGGATTTGTTTGATTAGATATTGGAATTGAGATTGCACTACTTCCTTTGTCTGCTTGGTCTCTGATGTGGATAATTGCAGGATCTCCTGTAACCTCTGATACTTCTATAGTGTAAAATAATTTTTCACAGTATCTAAAAGTAGTCTTTTCCATTAAAATTTCAACAGTTGGTGTGGCGTACACACTTGGCAATAATACACTGACAATTACTAGTACTATAATAGACAAACACTGTTTTGTTTTCATCTTTATCGCTTTGTTATTACTTAATAAAAATCTCAAATCTATGCTCAGGAATGCTTTTTAATGACTAAGCGTGATTTTATTTATCGAGTTTTCTGCGGAGATACTCTTTGAGTGTGTGCTTTGTGAGCGCCACTCAAGGAACATTTTGATTCTTTAGTACTTTAGCCTCATTTGACGATTTACAGTTGGAATGAATATTTTGACCCTTTAATGAGCATCTTCCAATATGATTGCGATGTTTAGTTTCTCTAAATCCTTAAGTTCATTCCAAGTCATAAAAGAAATGAAAGTGGAATTATTAATTATAGGAGTCATATTGATGATCTCAGTATCTGTAATTCCATCATATGCCACAATTTTTCAAGAAAAATTATTAGAATCAGATTCTGTTAGAATCTCATTTGGTGATGACATGATAAATTCCAATGGTAATGTAACACCAACCATTAAAACGGTGGAATTAAAATCGAATGTCGGTTCAATTTTAGTCAAAAATCCTATTTTTAGAGCAATGGGAAACAGTTTTGCCATAAAATCATTTGAGGATAGTACAATAATTTATGGAATAAACAAAGGACCCACGTTTAATCTTCATACGTTGATATTTGTAGAAGGAAATACCATAAAGCTCAATGATGTTGCTAAATTTTCAATATCCGAAATAAGTAAGCAAGTAATTCCAGAAGAGACAGTATCAAAAACAAATCATCTCAATATGCTGGTACAATCTATGCAAACCACATACAATGCAAAAGATCTCCATTTTGATGTAAAGACATTTGATAAATCAAAATATTCTGGAAATGATTTTCAAAACTTTTTTGGAAAAATAGATGGGGTAAAAATTACTGCAGTAACAAAAAACCCAGACGGCAAGATCCTTGACACTCAGACAGGAGTTACCAAATATGGAATCTACATGGGCAAGATCTATGTACCTGCAAATCTCTGGAGTAAGGGTTGGTATACTATAGAGATTTCAGCAAGTAGTGATATTGGAACCGCACAAAAGACAATTGAATTCTATGTTGCAGGCCAAACCCCTCCAAAAGACGGAAACTCATCCCCCTGATTGCAATTGAAACTCATTATCTGTCTGAATGATGGCGTAATCCACTGAAATCAGTTATTAAAGGGGATTTTATTAAAATCGATATGCCTAGTATACAAGACAAAACTTGGATCAAACTATGGAAAGAAAACACTCCTGAAATCAGAGAGAGAATAGTGCAATGGCGTAAAGAAAATGCCATTATTAGAATAGATAGACCAAGTCGTTTGCAGAGAGCCCGAAGATTAGGCTACAAGGCAAAACAAGGCATAGTTGTTGTTAGAATGAGAGTTGGTACTGGTGGTATGCGAAAACAAAGACCAGTTGCTGGTAGAAGACCAAAACATCTTGGTGTTACCAGAATCAAGGCAGATGATGACATGAAAACAGTTGCAGTAAGAAGAGTACTTGAAAGATATCCTAACATGACACTTTTGGGTTCATACTTTGTCTACAAAGATGGTATGCATTACTGGTTTGAAGTTATCTTGGCAGATCCAATGCATCCAAGAATTGCACAAGACAAAGAATTACGACAAAAAATGCCTCAGATAACTGCATAAATTGAAATCAAAATTATTTGTTTCATTTCTTCTAGTTCTAGTAGTTGTGCCGGTATATGGTCAATTGCTTTCTGATAAGACCGGACTAGTAAATAGATTAGATGTCAATACCGGTGGATATTCTTTTGAAGTTGAAACTGTTGCAAACTTTGACATACAGGATTTTGAGTTTGATGAAGAGCAAAAACGCTTGACCCTTTACGTTTCTAGTAGTCTTGAAAATAATTTAGGTGAGGTGTATCTTCCGCAAACTCTTTTGAGTGGAGATTTTACTTTTTATATCAATGGGGAGGAATATTTTCCAACAATAAAACTCAATGACAATATTTCATTTATCACATTAAATTTTACAGGCTCTGGTAATAACAAAATAGAAATTATTGGAACTGGTTATCTGCAGGGAGTCAATCAAACATCAATTCCAATTGAAAATGAATCACCTGCTGAAAATAAATCACAAGATAAAACAGGCGGATGTCTAATTGCTACTGCTACATTTGGTAGTGAACTAGCACCACAAGTGCAACAACTACGAGAATTACGTGATAATCAATTGCTCCAAACAGAATCAGGAAAATCGTTTATGAGTTCATTTAATGACTTCTATTATTTCTTTAGTCCAACAATAGCAGACTGGGAAAGAGAAAATCCACTATTCAAAGAAACAGTAAAGATTATGATAACTCCCATGGTTAGCTCACTTTCCATTCTAAACTATGTAGATATGGATTCAGAAGCCAGTGTACTGGGATATGGAATATCTCTGATTCTATTGAATATTGGAATGTATTTTGTGGCTCCTGCTATTGTGATTGTGGGAATTAAAAATTCTAAACTTTTCTAAATCCTTAAGTTTGTATAATCTTACCTTCACACATGAGAAATACCACCAAAGGTGTAATTGCTATTGTTGTTGGTCTTGTGGCATTTTATGGAATAATGTTGGCATTATTTAATACGCCATTTTGGGGATATTGATTTTAATTCCTAAAAATTTAAGTTAAAATTCATTATATTTTTTCTCATGGAGCATACTGAGGATTGTGCATATAGAAATACCAATAATCTAAAACATGTCAACTGTTTTTGTACATGTCACAAAATTATAATAAACAAATAGATCCTAAATTGAGATTTGTTTTTATTTTGTTTGTGAAAATATGATTTATGAATAATGCAAAAGTTGCATTAATTGGTGGATTTTGTATTGTTGCAGTGTTATCTGTGATCTTGGTTTTTCTTCGCTAGATATTTCCTAAAATACTAGTATTTTAAAACCATGATCTGTTGGGAGAAAAAGAAGCATTAGCATTTCTTAAGAAAAGTAACAAATCTATTGTTCAGGCTTGGGAATCTTACAAGCTCAAGATTGGTAATTCTGAGAACAAACAGCTAAACGATGTTTTCAAACAGATGTTTAAAGCATGGTCGCTATCAAATCAAAAAGCAATAGACCTTCTTGAAAACAAACATACGAAAACTGTAAAGAAAACACCAATACTCAAAGAGAAAAAATCTGGAAAAAATAATAAAAATAATTAATCTTATTCGTTTAACAGTTTTTGAATCATTGCTTCAACATTGCCTGATTGCCCAAAAGAGACATCCCTTAGGATTCCTTTTCTATCTACTAGTATCATAGATGGTGTTCCCTGCAATGCAAATTTTTCAAATGTCTCTGCTGAGTATTCTTTTGTTTTCATATAGTCTCTAACTCTCTGAATAATCTGTTTTCTATATTCTTCTGGTTGTGAATCAAATTCTGGGATTTGCCCATAAATGAATTGTAATATTTTATCCTCGCTTACTTTGCCGTCTGTTTTATCTAGCTTGTCCATTGCAAGAGGAAATGGAATTTTATATGGTAGTTTGTTGCCATTTTGCAATTGTCCATACATTGATAGTGCGTTTTGTGTTTCACCAATAACTTCGCCAGTTTCTACTAGCATTTTCAAATTATCCAAAGTATTTTTATCATAATCCTCAAACGCTGTGGCAATTCCTATCACTCTAACGCCCTCATCTTTGTATTTGTTGTAGATCTTAATTGCTTCAGGAAGTGCATGCATAAAACAACCAGGACAATTCACCTGAAATACCTCTACTAAAACAATATGATCTTTTTCCTGATCAAAGTTT
>JAIOPB010000022.1 GCA_021414105.1 Nitrosarchaeum sp.
AGTTCCCCCAGTTGACAATAAGAGAATTTTTGGCAAGTTTGGATTTTTCTCTAAATTTTCTTTTTTTTCAATATTTTTTTCAGAACTAGAAGTTTTTTCAATTTTTTTGATTTTTTCTATTTCCAATCCTACATTGTAACCACTTTTTAATTTTAGAACCAGATGTTTATCGTCACTGTGTTCATACCTAGGCATAATTATTCCCAAATACGTTAAATCTGAAAGAATTTTTACTGAATCACCAACGCTAATTTTATTAGTTTTTAAAAATTCTAATGACTTTCCAGTATACCCTCTAAATTCAGACATTTACGAGAGTTGGTTTGTCTATTTAATAAAAACTACCTGTAATAGGAAGCTACTAGTTTTTCGCCTATCTTAAGGTTCTTTTGTTCTCTTACTTTCTTTACTGCTGCTTGAAAGTGCTTCATAGTTACTTTTGCACCTGTAGAGCTTTTCTCAATATCTTTGACATCTGGATGAGCATCTAAGAATTCATGAATAACTAATGATACTGCAGTATTTGCAATTGCAGCAGTATCTGCACCACTTAATCCGTCTGTTAATTCTGCAATTTTATCAATATCTACGGCCCAATCAATACTACAAGTCTTTAGTTCATTCTCTGAATGCCCTTCTTTACTTTTTGCACAAATAGGACATTTGCCTTTCCATTGACAAACTTCTAGTTCATTCTCTGAATGTTCATTAATTGATTTTTTACATTTTGGACATTCAAGTGTGTACCAATTTGATTTATTAAGAAAATCTTCTGTCTTTGCTATTGGTATTTTTTCGGCATTGATTTTCAAAATCATCTTTCTGCTTTCTTTGTCTGGTAATGGAATCTGAATAATTTTATCAAATCTTCCTGGTCTTAATAGTGCTGGATCGATCATGTCTGGTCTGTTAGTAGCTGCTAAAACAACAACACCGTGCATATTTTCCATACCGTCTAATTCAGTAAGTAATTGACTGACAACTCTTTCAGTAACAGCTGTTTCTCCACCTGCTCCTCTAATTGGTGCAATTGAA
>JAIOPB010000023.1 GCA_021414105.1 Nitrosarchaeum sp.
ATTCCACCAACTTCTCAAAGTACAGGCACAGGAAGCAATCAAATTCCATCCTGGATCAAAAACAATGCTGGATGGTGGGCAGATGGCTCAATTGATGATAATTCTTTTGTCCAAGGCATACAATATTTGATCAAAGAAGGTATAATGAAAATTGAGAAATAATTCTACTAATCTATAGTGATAAAATATGAAAGACATTAACGATATTCTTCCAAAGGTACCTAACATGAGATGGGGAGCTTTAATGAACAAAGCACCAACTAATGTAAAAGTAGAAGAAATGAATAAAATTTTTCCTCATAATGGAAAATGGCATACTGTCTTTGAAGAAAAAGATCAAGTAACTATTGATGGTAAACAAATTTGGAAAAAAGATCCAACCAAATGGACTTGAGGAAAAAACCTTTACATCTACTAATTTTGTTATCAGTTTCTATTCTTCTTCCGCTAACAATTGTAAATGCTTATGGTCATGGTGTAGGAAGTGAAATATTTCCACCTGTTGATCTGTATGGGAAACAAGTAAGTTTAGAAGTTTCATCATCTCCAAATAATACAGATAAAAGTGATGATCAACAAATATCTATTTCATTAATTGATTTTGATTCCAAAATTACACTTAGAGATGTTACATTTTTAATAAAATCTAGTCGTGGTGAACAGTTTCTTTTTGAAAAAGAATTTCAAAGTGATAACGGAATCATGATCTTTAATTTTATATCCGAAAATACTGAAACGATTCAAGTTCAAGAAGAGAATGAAGAAAATTTCTTTGATTCATTACTTGGATTAGACAATAGAATAGTAAATGTAAAGGGTCCAAAACTAAGTGAAGGAGGACTTTACAAGTTTGATATTAGTATTATTACAGCTGATGGTTATTCAAAGAAATTAGATGTACCACTAACTTTCAATGCAGGAATTTCAATTGCACAAACATCTAAACATGAAGTCAATCATCCTATTTTTGGTCCTCAAATCATTCATGTTGTTACATATTATGATGAAATAAAGAACTTTCAATACGATGTTAAATCTAAAGAAATCACATTTTCAATGCCTTTTGAATGGAGTGTAAATAACATCAATCAGACATCTGTAATCCATGAAGAATTAGTAATTCCAAAAACATTTGGAGATCTACTGGTATCTGAATTTTCTATGTATGTAAATGGAATCAAACTATCTGATGATATTGTAACAATCGATGATTTTTTTTCTGATGGGAGAGTAGTTCATTTTATTATTAATAAAAAAGAATTATGGAATATTTACAATCATGATCCAAGTCAAAATAGAATGAATTTTCTTATCAAGCCAAATTCAGATGATATTCAATTAAGTTCAGTAACTGAAAATGGACAATTTCGAGTTATTGTATCTTGGGAACCACAAAATTTACAATCAAACTCAAAAGCAACAATCTATTTTGATGTTACTGATATTTTTCTAAAAAATAGACCGGTATCAGTAAATTATGATTTTTCAATCACTCAAAATGATAAAATAATTTTTAAACAAAGTGGACTCAGTAGTGATTCTAAAGAAAAACACAATCTAGCAGAGTTTACAATACCTGATGATGTAACTGGAATTGTGTATCTAAATTTCCAAAATCTTGGAGATAATAATCTTGCAAAAACATCTATTCCAATTATAATTAATCACATAACACGTGAAAATAATGATATTTCAATACCTGAATGGGTACGAAATAATGCTAGTTGGTGGTCAGATGGACAAGTTGATGACACCTCTTTTGTCCAAGGCATACAATATCTGATCAAAGAAAAAATAATGAAAATTCCACCAACTTCTCAAAGTACAGGCACAGGAAGCAATCAAATTCCATCCTGGATTAAAAACAATGCAAAGTGGTGGTCAAATGGACAAATTGATGATGAAACGTTTGTGCAGGGACTACAATATTTGATACAAAATAGAATTCTTCATATCTAGTTGAAAACGTGAACTAATCTGTTTAAATCTATAAAATACATA
>JAIOPB010000032.1 GCA_021414105.1 Nitrosarchaeum sp.
ATTGCCTGTGATGTTGCAGATGGATATCATAGGGCTGGAGAATTAGAGCAGTCTACAATAATCATGGATGAAATTGATAGGATCTTTTAGAACATTAAATTAATCTGACAGAACTCATCCCCAATATCAAATTAGAATGGAGATATGATTATCAAAATTCATGCGTAGCCAACTTTCAGTCAACAATTCTTGGCGTGCAAACCAATTATTTTTATAAAAAGAATTTTCGGCATTAAATGTTTGGTTAAAGGATCAGATCAAAGTAGAGAAAAGACAGAAAAATAAAAACTATTTAGAGAATTTAGGAGGATTTTTTGAATTTTGCAGCCCCAATAGCACCTGCGGCAGTAATAATTGCAGCAATAACAGCAGTCCATTGGAAGAATGAAGTGTCTTGTTGAGAATCGGATTTTGATGTAGAGACATCTGCTGGAACTACATCGGGACAACCGTCTGTATCTTGATAATTATTTATGGTTTCAGATTGGGTTGGACATTTATCGTAATCATCTGAAATCCCATCCTTATCTACATCTTGAATAGTGACTACATCTGGACAACCGTCTGAGTCATTAGAACCGTTAACTGTCTCAGCTTGTGTAGGACATTGATCAAGGGTATCTATTATTGAATCTCCATCAGAGTCAGTTACAGGTGAATTATCTGGACAACCATCCTCATCATCATAACCGTTAAACGTTTCAGGAGAACGCGGACAAATGTCAGCAGAATTTACAATTCCATCCTTATCTGAATCTTGAAGAGTGACTACATCTGGACAACCGTCTGAGTCATTAGAACCGTTAACTGTCTCAGCTTGTGTAGGACATTGATCAATTTTATCATCAATTCCATCATTATCTGAATCTTTTGGTGCTACTACATCTGGACAACCGTCGAGATCATCATAACCGTTAACGGTCTCATCTTGTGTAGGACATTGATCATTTGAATCAGAAATGCCGTCACCATCAGTATCAGTTGTTGCAGGATTTGTATCAGGACAGCCATCTGTATCTTGATAACCATTCAATGTTTCAGATTGCGTTACACATGTATCAATAGAATCTGGAATGCCGTCACCATCAGTATCAGTTGGTGGTGGAACTACATCTGGACAACCGTCTGTATCTTGGAATCCATTAACTGTCTCAGCTTGTGTAGGACAAGAATCTGAAGAATCTGGAATGCCGTCACCATCAGTATCTGGATCTTGAGCAAATGCACCATTTGGTAATAAAATGAATAGTAAAATGAAACCGATTAAAAGTGAATTGGTATTGTTTTTCATATTTTCTTTACCTATCTTGTGTTTATCTAAATTCCGATATAAAAAACGTTGAGATCATTTCATCCAGTTTTTGTGAATTTTAGATAGTTGTAATAAAAAGTTAGGAACTATTTTCTAGATTTCAAGTGTTTGTGAACTTTGAATCCAATTACAGCTGGTGCTGCAATATACATTCCCAAGTTTAAGGCAATTACAGAGATTCCCAATCCTAAGACTCCAGCTTCAGAACCATTGTCAGCTAGTGTCATAATTGAAAGTGTAGAAATCATAGGAGTGATAAAAGCTCTTACTGCCTCTTGGAACATAGGATGCTCTCTTTCTAGATCAGCAATTGTAGGTGAGAATGAATAGTATAGTTGGTTAAATCCAGTCATGAAAGCCATGCCAGATGTAGTACTCATTACAGTGTTATCTCTGATTTCTCTAAGGAATTGTACTTGAGGAGCCAATTCAGTGCCATATGCAGCAGTTGCAATTAGACATCCTGATTTTCCTTCACCTGAAGTTTTTACAACTTGACAAATACCATTCACTAATTCAGTTCCTTGACCACAAGTTGGTTCAGGTTCTGGTGTTGGTTCAGGTTCTGGTGTTGGTTCAGTAACAACACATTTGCCATTAATCAAAGTTTGACCAGATGGACATGTTAGTGGTGTTGTATCACCGCCAGAGATAATATCACCAGAGCCGCCAGTAAATTCAAACGTAATTGTAGATTTTAATCCTGAGAAATTAGCAAGAACAGTATAGTCACCAGGTGCTTTGAACTGTGGACCATCTGCTTTAAGACTTGTTTGAAAAGAACCATCAGCGTTAGGATGCACTTGAGCTATTGTGACAATATTATTATCTGGTGCTCGAACAATAATTGCAACATCGCCAGTACTAAGATTTTCAATATTATGTATTATACCAGTAATAACAACTACGCCGCCTTGCCCATAGAGAACTTTGTCAGTTTGTAAATTTAGATCATTTTTTGGAGGATCTACAGCAGTAACACATTCATTATTTTGCCAGACTTGGTCAGATGTACATTCTTCTGGACCAGCATGTGCAGTTCCAACAAAACCATAAGATAATAAAGAAATTACTAGTAGTGCTAGGAAACCCCCAAGTTTCATTTTCATTTTGAATCAGGTTTGAGGGTATTTATGTATTCAATGAAATAAAAATTGACCTGATTATACCCGAATTATGCCTTTTTTGACCAAGTATTGAAGTGATTTTATAAAGTCATCATCTGAAATTTGATCGCTAGACCACCATCTTGCATTATTTTTTATCCAAGCAGGGATTACTCTTTCAGATATTGAATTTTCTTTTGAAGATACAATAATTTTGTCTTTAATCATCTGTTGCAATCCATCAATGAATTCAGAATCAGAAATAGAAGTAGAAGACCACCGTCTTGCATTGTCTTTAACCCAATCAGGAATATTTTGAGTAGAAACAGTAAATGAAACTAGTCCAACATTAGTGTTATCATGAAATAACTGAATTTTATAAACACCCGGTAGAGAATTTTCATGTATTGAAAATGCTGCACGATAACTACCGCTGTTAGATAGAGTTGCAGCAAAATTGTTAACAACACCATCAGGATGTGTTAAAGTTATAGCTAAAGGAATACCTCTTTTATGATTAGCAATACTACCAGATAGAATAATTTCTTCAGTACCTGATTTTGGAATTGTGATTTTATTGGTGCTTAATTGTGGGGAATTTGAAAATTGTGTAGTATGTTTATCTCGTAACAAACTGAATATGTTTGAATTTCCAGAGATATCTCTAGAGTCATGATATTTTGCATCAAGACTACCTCCAGCAGTAGAAATTAATTTTGTTCCAGATTCATTACAAATCTGGGAAGGCATTTTGAACACTCCTTCAAACACACCAGTACTAGGTCCAGTCTCAACTAAAGTAAAACCTGTAGAAGCCAAACCACCGTACTCAACTCCATTTACAGTACATCGCTTATATCGAATGTCTTTAATTAAAATCTCCAACAAAATATCTCCATCTTTACCAACGGTATCTACATTTGAAGAAGATGGATCATTGTTTACTAGATAGATATCAACATTGTCGCTTTTTAAATTAAGATCAGGATCTTTTAGTGTAATTGTTACAGGTTGACCAAATCGGTATACAGATGATCCGGTAGATACAACACCTGAATTAGTAGTAATGTCAGATTTAGAAGAAGTGGTTGTTATCACTCCAACTCTATCTAGATCAGAATAAGAAATAGAAATTCCTTTTTCGTCAATTAATCTATTAGTTACAATGAATTTAATTTCATTATCTATTGTTCTTATTGTTTCAATGAAATTAGGATCTAAAATATTGAGTTGATTGGTTACAGCATATTCAAGAGAACCAACAAAGTTTGAAGAGTTATCATTTGTTTCTTCTAATTCAAATCGGTAAATAGCGTTGTTGACATCATTATCATTATCAAGTCCAAACGAAAATAAATCGAAAACAATTGGCTGATTATTTGTTTCAGCAGAAATATTTCCTACTCCAGAATTGTTATTAGATGAATCAAAATTTATCACAAGATACACAGTTCCACTTCTACTAGATATTGCCTGAATGTCAGAATCATCCAGCTGAATTAATCCATGTGAAGAAGACAAATCTCCAGAATCAATTATAGTAATTGGTAAAGAACCTAAAGTTGTAAATGAAAGAGTAATTGAAGTATCAGTAAAATCAGTAATTCCAAAATCATTTGCAAAAGATCTTAAGTCATAATTTAGCCAATTGGTTCCATTAGTATTTGAAAGAGAAGAATCTATCAAAGTAGATTGCAAGTCATATGCTGAAACTCCAAGATTCAATGAGATTTGCTCAAAAGAAGAAATGGCTACATTTGATGTATCTATAAACAACCTTGCAGAATTTGTGTCAGGTATTGAGGAATTTGATGTATCACCGCCAACTAATGTTGTGGATGAGGAATGAAATTGCACATCAGATGCGCTTCCAAGAGTGATAGGATCTCCAATCTCAAGTGTGGGGATAAGAGATGTGTCTCTGAAGACATCTAAATCATCTTTAATTCCTGAATTGATGTTTTGATCAGGATCAAGAAGAGATACAGGAAATTTTGTTCCAGGTTTTAACGACTTAGACCCACCACCAACAGTCAAAACAGGTTCATCTATTGAAACAGAAGATGTTGAGGAACCTGTAAGAACAGAGATAGATTTTTGGTTATATTCTATTTGCCCAGTTTGACCTCTTGGAGCATCACCAAGAATTGCAATTATAGATTCATCATTATCATCAGCGCTATCAAATATTCCAGAATTTGGACCGGTCTCTACCAAAGTGACAATTTGTGAAAAGGGATTTCCAGGTATTGCATCATCAACAGAAGTGTCAGGTTGTTCATCATTTGATTTTAATTCCATAATATTTCCCAAGGTGATTGAAAGTTGTCCATTATCTTGAAAACCCAGATTAGAAAGATATGGAATCAAATTTACTAATCCTGCATTGCCATTAGCAGAATCAGAACCAGAGTCATCATATGCCTGATAAAAAGTGGCAATTGTAGAAGCAATGTTGAATGTCCATGAATCTTCATCAGTTGGATCTTGATTTAATTGAAAATCATTTACAGTTAGAAAAACTTCTGAATTCTGTGGATATAGATTTCTATCTATGTTCAGAGAAATATTTTCACTCTGGTCATATTCAAGAACAACACTTTGTGGATTTCCTCCAGCATTATATTGAATTGTTACATCATCAAAAGAAAAGAGTTGGATTAAGGGCCAGGCATCTGAATCTAGTCCAATTTGTCCAGAAGGAATATTTGGATTAGTGTTAATTGATTTTGCATTTCTTACAACATTATTAAGATTGGTAGAACTTGTTGGTGTTCCAGTGCATTGATTAAATGAAGCAGCACCATTTGTAAAACTAGAGATACCATTATTTCTTGGGACAGCAAAACCATCAGTTTCAGAAAGAGAGATTCCAAAAACGGAAGACGCGGTATCTCTACTACAAAAAACACCAAAGTCTAAACCTTTACCAGATGTAGCAGATTGTGTAGAATCTGCTGTTTTTGCTTTGTCCACGTTTGCAAAATATGCATACCAATTACCATCAGTAGATTGAACCATTCGTAAAGATTTACCATTAAGCGTAACATCAGGTTCGCCTTTTCCTTCATCTGTATCTTGAAGATTTGAATCACGGATTACAACTTCAACTACCATAGAGCCAGAAAAACGATTGTCAAATAGGGAATTTTCGGCCGAAACGAATAGATTTTGATTGCTGACAGCTTCCGCCTGTATAATCGGGATTAAGAACATAGAAGAGATAATTGTAAGTAAAATGATTGATTTTCTGCGTAACACAACAAAAAATATCACTTATCACAAATAATCTTGTCGCATGAATTATCTTCAGAATACTTGTAATACATGGAGTAATTACTAAAACAGATAGAAATGTTCGTTCAGAGAACAAAGGTTTTACAGATTTCACTATTAGCCATATTTTCCGCATTTATCGTGGAATTAGTTTTTGGTTTAATTTCTAACAGTCTAGGTCTGATTACAGATAGTGTTCATGCGTTACTAGACAGTGTTGTTACAGCAATACTGCTTTTAGCAGCTAGAATGGCAATCAAACCTCCAGATGAAGAACATACCTATGGTCATGGAAAAATTGAATCACTTGGAGGAATGATTGGCGGAATTGCAATTTTTCTAATAGCTGGATTTTTCATTTATGAATCAATTCAGAGATTACAAAGTCCTCTACCTAGTACATTGCCAGGGATGTTTGCAATTATTGGTGGGTTATATACAATAGGGATAGATATTTTTAGAATAGTTCTTCTTCGAAAATCAATTAAAAAAATTGGCGGTGCAACTCTCAAAGCTGATTTTTATCATGCATTTATGGATCTAGGTTCAACAATAGTTGCAATTGTTGGAATTGTGTTAGTATCATATGGATTCTATAATGGAGACTTTGTTGCAGCGTTAATTCTAGGAGTGGTTTTAGCAATTCTCAGTTTAAAATTAATTCACAAGACAGCACTAGAGCTGACAGATATCATATCACCAGAACTTGTAAGAAAAGTAAAAGAAATTGTTGTAAATACAGAAGGAGTGATAGGAGTTGAAGCAATTCTAATGAGAAGATCAGGAGATACAATATTTGCAGATGTTACAATATCATTAAGAGGAGATACCAGTTTTGACAGAGCACATGAAATTAGCAGTATGGCTGAAAATAATATTAAAAATAAAATGTCAAATGCAGTAATCACCATTCATTTTGAACCAGATTGGAAGAATGTCCCTCTAGATGCAAAGATTAACGATATTGCAAAAAGTGTAGACGGGGTCAAGGGAGTTCACAATATAATATCGCATAAAACTAAAGGAAAGACATACTCAAATCTACATGTAATGGTAGATAGAGAAATCAACCTATATTCTGCGCATAAAATATCAGAGGTGATAGAACAAAAAATTCAAGAGAACATACCTGAAATAGAACATGTAACTATTCATCTAGAACCATTTCTTACGGTTCCAATAAATTTAAACGTAGAAGATAAGATCACTGAAGAAAAAATAAGAGAAATTTTAAAAAAATACACAGCAATAAAAAAGATAGGCCGCATAGTTTCTCTAAATTTTGAAAATATTCTTAAAATTGACATAGATTGTTCATTTGACAAGGAATCATCTATTGAAAAAGTTCACGACTTAACATCAGAAATAGAACATGTAATAAGGACTCAAATTAAAAATGCAGTAATTACAATACATCCTGAACCTATTTGAAAAATCAGACTAAGATACTTGTAAGATACATGATAAGCATTCCAACCCCAATTCCAGATACAATTGATGCCTGTACCAGTTTTTGTTCGCTTTGGTAAATCCATTTCAAAATTACCAGTGCAACTTGGAAAATTGCTCCTGCACCTATGGATAAGAATATTATTGCAGTATATGGAGAATAGAAAAATCCTCCAATCCAAGTACCAAAGATAGCAGGAGAACCTGCAATTAGCCCCAAAATAATTATTTTTGATATGGGTGATTTTGTTTTGGCAAGTGGTGATGCAATAGCAATTCCTTCAGTCGTATTATGAAGTGCAAATCCAACAATCAGAAAAGTGCTTAAAGCTACTTGTCCTAAACCGATCGCTGCACCAATAGCTAATCCCTCACCCAAATTATGCAGTCCTATTCCAATTGCAATCATCAATCCAATAGCAAGTGGTTTGGAAGATGTTGTAAGACTAGTTCTTGAAGTTAGTTTTTCAGCAGAATAATACAGTCCAAGAAATGACAATAAGGTAATAGTTATGATGAGTAATTCTCCATTGAAATTAGTAGAGAAGTTTTCTTTTGAAACCTCAAATCCTTCTAGCATTGCATCAATACCTAGAAAAATTAATAAACCAACGGTTAATGCTAGAAAAAAATTGTATTTGTTTTTTCCAATTCTTTGGATAAATGGTAACCATAATAATCCAATCATTACAGGAATAATTCCCACGTAGGTTCCAATAATAGCAAAAAATCCAGCTAATTTGTAATCAGATTTGATTGCAGGAGTTGCCGCTTCAATGAATTTATCAAATCTTACACCATCATCAAGAGTAATTCCAATTGTATATGGTTCTGCTTCATTCCAAGAAAAAGGAATTCTCACTAGTGCAGTTTCAAATCGCTCTAGAGATTTATCAGGTTCTATTGCAGCAGATTGAATTCGATCATTAACATCTGCCATTGCTATTTTCACAGGAATTGGACCGGTGTTGCGAACTGTAACATGTATTTCAGAATCAATAAATTCAATTTTTTCTATAGTTATTTCTGGTAAAGATACTCCAAATTCAAGCAAATCTGAACTAGGACCGATTAGATACAATATCATAATAATAAGAAAGCCAAATGGTATTATTCCACTTGCAATGGTTTTTACCTTTGAGTAGTTTTTAATTTTCATAATCTATTCCTGTTTGTGATTTTTGATCTAGATTATCATTTACTAGAAATATTCCAACCCAGCCTTTTTCTGAAAATTCTACCTTATGTGCATGAAATAGATATTTTCCCGGATAATCATATTTGAATTCCATGATGCCTCTTTCGGTTTGGGATAGTGTTATCATATCAGTGTATGTGGTAGGAACAGTGCTAGTACCTGTAGGATAATAATTGTACAGATTTCCATGTAGGTGAAAATTGTTTATTGGATCAAATTCCACCATATTTACAACATAGATGCGGATTAATTCATTTGTTTTAATTTGGATTGGATGATGTTGATAATAAAATGGAATTGAATTGGCAGCATAGAAATTATTTTCAGCATCAAAATCAGTATCAAAGCCATTTAGAACCATAACCATTTCATCAGCTGGTGGTCTTCCTTCTTTTGGATCTACTATGTAAACACCATAAAGACCATGTGAAATATGTTCTTCAAGCGGCATAACATGACAGTGATATGGATGAACCCCCACAGGACCAGCTTCAAATTCGTAAGTAAATTGTCCACCACTAGGACCCACAGTTTCAAATACACCATCCATCTCAGCTGGATGAATTCCATGAAAATGCATTGTGTGAAATTTAGAACCATTGTTGATGAAATGAATTCGAACTAAATCGCCTTCAGTTGCACGAATTGTAGGACCAGGGACAGTTCCATTAAAAGTCCAAACATTGTAAAAAACACCAGGAGATATTTCTTGTATTTTATCATCCTCTGCAATTATTGTAAATTCTCTAATTGTTTGACCATTTTTTGATTCAGAGATTCT
This sequence comes from Nitrosarchaeum sp., assembly GCA_021414105.1. GTDB lineage: Archaea > Thermoproteota > Nitrososphaeria > Nitrososphaerales > Nitrosopumilaceae > Nitrosarchaeum. Next base: position 9,123 of record JAIOPB010000032.1, read on the forward strand.
TCCATAACTAAAATCCCTAAGATATTTTTCCGGATCGAATTCAACGGTTGAAGCAGTATAAAGCGGATCTAAAACATCTCCAGATGTTTGAATTACTTGACCTGAATGAGTAACAAACACTTTTGGTTCTAATTGAGCCTCAGAAAATACCGAAAAAACAATAATTGTCGAGACACCAATAATTGCAGATAGCATCAACATAGTAGTTGATCGATTAAGTTTCAAGGATAATCAATAAAGGCAATTTGTTTATTTAAAAGTTAGCCCAGGCTAACTTTTTTAGCCTAATCTAAATTTATGAAGTAAAATGAATACTATTTATTAAAAATTAGGTTTAAACTAAAGAATATCACAAATAGACTATGCAAAAATCAGGCATTCTTTTTGTGATTGTAGGTAGTATAGTAGGCGTGGGAATAATACTATCATTTTATGGAAACCAAGTAATTTTTGAGGATTTGAACAAAGGAGAAGGCCAAGTCAAATTTGGAGAAAATTTGATAATTCCAGTTGAATTAGATAATACGGAAACACAAACTGGGATTTATGCAATTCAGATAATTAATTTTAAAGAAGGAATCACAGCAAAAATATTAGATCCATTTGACAAAGAAATAGAATCTCAATCAATGAATAAAGAAGTTTTTGAAGGACGATTCAACATTGCAGTGTCAGGAATATACAAATTAGTTATTGAAAACACAGACGAAAAGGAAATCAAAATCTTTGGAGTGATAGGACCAGAACCAGATGCAGGTAAGAAATCATTAGGATTCATTTCCCTATATATTCTCATAATTGGGTTGATTGGAATGGTAGGAGTTGCCATTTATGCAATCAAAAATCGTAAGAAATCTTTTAGTTAAGATAACTATCCATTTTTTCTAATCCTTCAATTGTTGCATTAAAGGTATCACTGTTTTCTACAATTTGAGTTAATTTTTCAGTATTTGCAGAAAAGATAGATTTTCCATTATTAGAATTTTTAAAAATAAATCCATGATCTAACAAATAAGAAAGCCTTTCAGAAACCTCACTTTCAGAAATAGAAGATTTTTCTGCCAAAAACGAACATTCTTTTTCACCATCTTCTAATTCAGCTAAAATAGATGATGTGATCGGATCAAACATACAATCAACTACTTTTTCTCTATCAAAAGTATCATCCATTTATAATCATCAATCTTTATGTGAATTTATAACTTTTCTAAGTAAAAATTGCACGTGATTTACACCAATAGGATAATTAGTAAAATATTGTAATTACAAATAATGCAGAAATTGTGTATTAAAGACACGTCAGGAAAAGGAGAACATTGTTTTTGTATCGAAATAGATGCTCAAAGAGGAGTAAAGAAGTGCTGCAAATGCAATCAATGGAATGTACAAGGTAAGGACTGGACAGAAGATTCAGACTTTAGATAAATTTTAGAATTTAACTCAATATCTCAGATCGGAGGCTAAAATAAGAAATCAACTGTGAAAATCACAATATTTGACCTGTACTGAATCCTCTTTGAAACACATCTAATTGACGCCTAGCATGGTTTTTATCGGGGTAACTAAGAATTTTTGAATACTTGAGCACTCAAGAATTTAGACACATTGTTAGGATTGTAGGAAATGATATTCCTGGAGCTAAAAAGGCTATTGTTGGATTAACTCAGATTAAGGGAATAGGATATAATTTTGCCACAGCAATTTTAGATACACTAAAAATTAACACTAATACAAATATCGGTTTTCTATCTGAATCTAATGTTCAATCAATTGAAAAATTAATTACTAATCCCATAGCAGGAAATTTTCCAGTGTGGTTTCTTAACAGAAGAAAAGACATTGAGACTGGAGGAAATATGCATCTATTGACATCAGATATTCCTTTTACTTTAAGAAATGATATCGAACGAGAGAGAACCACCAATAGTTGGAGAGGTTATCGTCACATGTATGGATTAAAAGTTAGAGGACAATGTACAAGAACTACAGGTAGAAAAGGAGGAGCAGTAGGTGTTGCCAAAGCTGGAAAACCAGCTCCTGCACAAGCAGCAGCTGCACCGGCAGCAGCAACAGCAGCTGCACCGGCAGCAGCAAAACCTGCTGCAGAAAAGAAAGCAGCTCCTGCGGAGAAAAAGAAATAGGTGAATTGAATGGGAGATCCTAAATATCCAAGAAGAATGTGGAGAAAACCAAAGAGACCACTTAATTACGAATTAAAAATGGAGGAATTAAAAACTCTTGGCACATTTGGTTTAAGATCAAAAAGTGAATTATGGAAAGCACATACAGAATTATCTCGTGTCAGACATCAAGCAAGATCATTGCTTGCTTTAAGACAAGAGATCAGACTAGAAAAAGAACCAATTTTGATGAAATCATTATCAAGAATAGGATTAGTCAGTAATGAATCCACATTAGATGATGTGCTCAATCTTCAAGTAAATGATTTACTTTCACGTAGATTACAAACACTAGTATCAAGAAAGTTTGGATTTAAAACACCATATCAAGCAAGACAGGCAGTAATTCATGGACATATAATGATTGGAGATAGAAAAGTAAACATTCCATCATACATTGTAACATTGGAAGAGGAAAGGAATATTCATTTTTCACCAGAGTCCAACATTCCAAGCATGTTAGAAAGTACTAAAAAACCAGAATCAAAACCTGAAATTGATGCAGTTACAGAGACAGCTGAAGGATAATCGTACAGTAGAAAATTCTTCAATTGAATAGTTACAATAGGCTTTTAACAGTAAATAACCTCTCACATTATCGTATAGATTAGTCATGTGTTCAATTATCGGTTATTATGGAAATGAAATAGCAGCACCAATAATAGTCAAAGGACTGAAAAGGATGGAATATCGCGGATACGATAGCGTTGGAGTTGCAACCGAATCAAATAATCAAATTGAATTAAAAAAAGGAGTTGGAAGAGTAGAAGAAGTAAATTCCAAGGTTCAACTTGATACATTACCTGGAAAAGTTGGAATAGGTCACACCAGATGGGCAACTCATGGAAAAGTGACAGATGCAAATGCACATCCACATCCTAGCAATTCTGGAGAACTGGCAATAGTGCATAATGGGATTATAGAAAATTTCGAACAATTAAAGAAAGAATTAGAAAAAGAGGGATATGTTTTCAAAAGTGAAACAGACAGTGAAGTAATAGCTAATCTTCTTCAAAAAAATTACGAGATAGCCAAGAATGTTAAAAGTGCAATAATCAAAACAGTTTCAGAATTAAAGGGTCATTATGCATTTGTTGCAATGTTTGAAAATGGGCAATTGGCAGCTGCAAGATTTCATGAACCATTAATTGTGGGAATTGGAAAAAACAGTTATTTTCTCTCAAGTGATGTGTTAGGATTTATTGAACAAACGGATAATGCCATTTACATTGAAAATGGTAATTTTGTTATAATTGATAAAGACAGATTACAAATTTTAGATTTTAATGGAGAAAGCGTAAAACAGCAAATTACAAAAGTATCAAAAGAATTTGCAGATGCATATAAGGGAGATTATGCACATTTTACATTAAAAGAAATTTCAGAGCAGCCAGATACCATATTCAAAGCAGGGGAAAATACAAAAGACGCAATTAAAAATGCAGCAAATTATATTAAAAATTCGAAGAATATCTACATAACTGGAAGTGGAACTAGTTATAATGCAGCGCTGATTGCAAAACAAGTTTTATCCAAATATGCAAAAATAAAAGTAGATGCAATAATTTCAAGTGAATTACAATTTTCTTCAGATACAATTGAACCAAATTCAACATTAATTGCAATTTCACAAAGTGGGGAAAGTGCAGATGTATTAGATGCAGTAAATATTGCAAAAAAAGTAAACTGCAAAGTTATTTCCATAGTAAACTCACTTACATCATCTTTGGCAAGGGAATCAAATATTGTAATTGGAATGAATTGTGGTCCAGAGATAGGTGTTGCAGCAACAAAAAGTTTTACATCTCAAATGATCATAATATACAAAATCACAGAAGAGTTGTGTAATGGAAAGTTTGAGATCAGCTATAAAGAAATATCAGAAGCAATTTCAAAAATTCTTGAAAATCATGCTCAAATTAGGCACATTGCTAAAGAAATTAAAGAAATTTCAGATATCTATGTTCTAGGTAGAGGAATTCATTATCCAATAGCAATAGAATCTGCTTTAAAATTAAAAGAACTGACATACATTCATGCAGAAGGAATACCAGGAGGCGAATTAAAACACGGCCCATTAGCACTTATGGATTCCAATGTATTTGTGATCATAATTAATCCAAATGATTCAACATATTTGGATACATTAACAAGTGCTAGAGAAATTAAAGCACGTGGTGCAAAGATCATCGGCATATCAGATGAGAAAAGTGATGTCTATGATTATTGGATAGAAATTCCAAAAACAAGCGAATTAGCATATCCTATTTCAGAAACAATTCCAATACAATTGCTTTCATATTATGCTGCAATTGAAAAAGATGCTGATCCGGATTATCCAAGAAACTTGGCTAAATCAGTCACAGTGAAGTAAAAAGTCGATGATATTCTTTTTCAGATAGCATTAAAAAATGAGTGGAGTTATTTCCGGTTTTTATCATAGATGCAATAATACTACCACCTGCACCAACACCTTCTTTTGCAAATCCCTGCGAGAATGCTTTGAGTCCTAAAAAGTTAGAATTTTCAAGTCCAGGATTAACAGATATGATAGGAATATCTGCAATTTCTGAAACAAGTGATGTAAAATTAGCACTGTTATCATTAGAGATGTAAGAAGTAGTTCCAATAGCGGTGTTTTGTTCATTGAATCCAATTTTTGAGGCAAATGCTAAAACAGCAGCCATTTGGGTACCACCTGCTAACATTACTTTAGTGATTTCAGATGCAGAACTTAACATACCAGCTACAAAGGCAATCATAGGATCACCAACTTCAGCTATTACATGATATGGATTATCAGAAGTTAGTCTTCCTAATGCCAGATTAACAATTTGATTTTTTAATTCAACCGGATTATTTGGAATACTAGAACTTACTTTAGCTTTGAATCCTAATCCTAGTAATACAGCAAGAGCAGTGGTTGTGCCACCAGGAATACTTTCTCCTATTATCAAACAATCAGTCAAAGATGCAAGACTTCTTCCTACCATTCGTCCGTAATCTACTGCCTGAGATACTTGAGAATCACTCATTGCAGATTCAACTGAAATGTTTTTCCCATGTACCAAACCAGTGTGGATGAAAGGTAGCTGGGGCGGAATTTTACTTCCAGCATTAATTACAACATGAGGAATACTGCATGACTCTAAGGCAGTTTTAGTAAGTAATGCTGGCGTAGGTTTACCATCAGGAGTCATTGGAATTTTATCAATTGTTTTACAATAACCATAATAGAGATATTCAGCATCTGCTGGAGAAGTGAATTTTATTGAATCTTTATCAGCACCGGCAAATGTAATACCTGGGATTTCACATGTTTCAGTATAAGAAATTACAAGTGAGAATAAAAAATTTCCAGATTTAAGTGCGTCAAGAAAATCATGAGCTTTGTTTACATTACCAAAAAATTCAAAATCATCTAAATAGGTCATTGTCCCATCATGTCAACAAATTCTTGTTCAGTTCGTTTTTGCATGACAAAATTAGTTATTTTCTCTTGTCCAATTGTAGATGTTAAAGAATGTCCATAATTATGACCAGAGTAAAGAACAAGATCATCATTCAACGAATAAAGAACATCAAAAAGACTATGATATTGTTCTTTTGCGCTACCTCCGGGTAAATCTATACGTCCACAATTTCCTACAAAAAGCGTATCACCAGAAAAAATTTTTCCGTCTCCAATTAAACACATACTATCTTTAGAATGACCAGGAGTATGTAAAACAGTTAGTTTTGAATTCCCAAATTCAATTACATCGCTATCTTTGACTGTAATATCATGTTTTAATTCAGATTTTTCATGTTGGATTATTTTTGCATTAGTTGATTTTATCATTCCTTCGTTTCCCAAGGTGTGATCAAAATGATGATGAGTGTTGATGATGTATTTTATTTTTAAGTTATTTCGTTTGATGATTTGTTCAATTTGATCAAGATTCCAAGAGGGATCAATTATTATTCCTTCATTAGTATCTTCGTCTTCCACAACATATGTGAAATTCTGCATATTCCCAACTTGGATTTGATGAACTTTCATAATACGCCCTCTTCAGCTTCTGGTGGAATCCCTATTTTTTCAACAAATATTTCACCACACAAATCTCTTCTTTTTGGCATTCCCCTCTTCATTTTATGAAATGTAACTGTCATGTCACTGTGTACAAAGACATTTGCAGTTTCTCCATTATCAGGATTAATTCCAGATGGGATATCAACGGCAATTTTAAAGCAATTTGAATCATTGATGTATTTTATTGCACTTGCATATGGTTCTCTTATTTCTCCAGAAATTCCAGTTCCTAGTATTCCATCCACAATTATGTCTGGAGTGAAATCAAGATCATCCATGCCAGAGATCAATTTAACAGATGGCATTTTTTCCAGTAGTGACCAATTCCATTTACTTTCTTCAGTTTTGATTTTATCTGGAGTTCCAAGTAAAACCACTACAACTTTGGAGCCATAACCTGCAAGATGTCTAGCCATAACTAATCCATCTCCACCGTTATTTCCCAATCCAACAAAAATCAAAACATTCTTTGATTCAAGAGTATCAAATTTTTCTGCCAGTCTTTTAACTGCTATAGCACCAGCATTTTCCATCATGAATTTTTTTAAAAAACCCATGTGATGTCCATTATTTTCTATTTGCATCATTTGTTCTACAGATATTTCCATAATTAGAATACATTAGAAGCAAAATAAGAGCTTTGGCAAACGATTTATCCTAGGTTTTATTCATACACAAATATGACATTAAAAAATGTAAAGCCATCCTTGAATAAAATTGCAAAATCATTATCAGAAGTTCAAGATGCCAGAGAATTTTTGCTAAAAAATACAAGAGAAATAATAATTCTTTGTAGCAAATCCATCATATCAGTACATAAAGGAGATATGAAATCTGCAAAAAATAATTTAAAACAAGCAGATATGTTGCTAAAAAAATACAAGAAAAAAGCTACCTCTGATCTTCGAAGATACATGATTACTCCAGAACAAGAATTTGTTGAGGCTGCATCTCTAATTGCCATTGTTGAAAAAAATGAAATCCCTTCAGAAAAGGAATTAGATGTAATGCCAGAATCATATGTTTTAGGATTAATGGATTGTGTTGGAGAATTAAAACGGATGGTTTTTGATAAAATCAGAATTGGGGATATAGATAATGCCTCAAGAGTTTTTGAAATAATGGAAAACTTGTATTTGCATTTGTATCCATTTTCAATGTATGATAAAGTTGTAAAAGAAGCTAGAAGAAAAATTGATGTGGATCGTATTTTAGTCGATGATGCCAGAGGTGCAATCACCGAAGAAAAAAGACGTTCTGAATTAATCAAAGCATTAAACAAACTACAAAAATAGAATTTGTATAAAATAAAATTAGTGCGGGTGATGGGATTTGAACCCACGAACTCCTAAGAGACTAACCCCTCAAGCTAGCGCCTTTGGCCAGGCTGGGCGACACCCGCAATAAAAATTTCTTGCATGGTTTTTATAATCCTTGATTACTTTTTTGTTCGTATGTTAATTCCTGTGAGATGTTTTACTTGTGGAAATTTAATTGCTGATAAATTTGAAGATTATCAAAATAAAGTAAGATCTGGAGAAGATCCAGCTAAAGGACTAGACTCTTTGGGAATAAGCAGATATTGTTGCAGAAGGATGCTATTAACAACTGTTGAAACTATTCAACAAGTTATTCCATTTTATGAAGCAATACAGAGAAGACACCAAGAAGTCCAATCTGAGTTAGAATAGTTTGCCGAAAATAACCTCCATTGAAGGACGTATCATTTACAACAGTCGAGGAAGTAAAACTATCGAAGTTGATGTCATATCAGAAAATAAATTTCTAGGTAGAGTTTGTGCACCATCTGGAGCCAGTGTTGGAAAATATGAAGCAGTTAGCTTCCCAAATGAAAAACCAGAAGAGAGCCTAAGAATATTAAATGAAAATTCTCAAAAATTTGTTGGATTAGAATCATCAGATCTTAAAATAATACATGAGACGCTAAGAAGTATTGATCAATCACCAAATTATTCAAAAATTGGTGGAGCATTAGCATTTGCAGTAACTATCGCATCAATGGAATCTGCTTCAAAATCATTAGACAAGCATTTATTTCAAATATTATCATCTGAATCATCTTTCAAGTTTCCATTTCCATTGGGAAATATTTTAGGAGGCGGGGCTCACGCAGGACCAGGAACACCAGACATTCAAGAGATTTTGATTTGTGCCATAGGGGCAAAAACAATTAGAGATGCTATTGAAACTAATTTATCAGTTCATAAAGAATTACGTCGTGTTTTAGAAAAAGAGGATCCTAGTTTCACTAATGGGAGAGGAGATGAAGGAGGATGGGCACCAAAATTAGAAAATATAAAGGCATTAGAACTTTCAGCAAAAGCTTGTGAAAATTTAGGATTTACGTTGGGAAAAGAAGTAGCTTTAGGAGTTGACTTTGCAGCATCTACTCAATGGAGTGAAGAAAGACAAAAATATATTTATGAAAGAGCAGGATTTGTCAATTCTTCAGAACAACAAATTGAATTTGCTGCGAATATTATTCAAAAATACAAATTAATCTATGCAGAAGATGCAGTTCATGAAGAAGCATTTGATGATATGGCAGAACTAACAGCTAAATTTCCAGACACGTTAGTTACAGGAGATGATCTGACTGTTACCAATAAAGACATTCTAACCAAGGCAATTAGTTTAAAATCTTGTAATGCTGCAATTCTTAAAGTTAATCAGGCAGGTAGTCTTTATGATGCCGTTGAATTTGCCAAAGTAGCAAATCAAAACAACATAAAATTAATCACATCACATAGATCGGGAGAATCCATAGATGCACATATTTCTCATATAGGGTTGGCAACAAAGTCAAAAATGCTCAAAGTCGGGATAGTTGGTGGAGAAAGAATAGCAAAACTAAATGAGCTTATACGTCTATCAGGGCATGATTTAATACGCGGTATGGCAGAGATTTAAAATCGCTATGAGTGAACAAGCAGAATCCACAGAAATCAAAAAGAAGATTCTATCCACAGGAATTAGAGTAGGAACTCCAGTTAAAACAAAATTCATGACACCATTCATTACAAAAGCTAGTCCTGAAGGACTATACATGCTAGATATCGATATAACTTTAGAAAAAATTAAAACAGCTGCCAAATTCATCAACCGTCTTGGAACCGATAAACTCATTGTATGTTCTGCCAGACAATATGCAAATACCCCAATTGAGAAATTTTGTGAAATGTTAGGATCTAAAAAATTACTAGGCAGATTCATGCCTGGCACTCTTACCAATCCATCATTACCATACTACATTGAACCAAAATTGGTTCTAATCTCTGATCCTCAAGTAGATGTACAAGCAATTACTGAAGCAACCAATGCAGGTATTCCAGTAATTGGAATTTCAAATACGGATAACATTACATCAAAACTAGATGTGATTATTCCAGCAAACAACAGAGGAAGAAAAGCTCTTGCCACAGTTTATTGGCTATTGGTTCGTCAAATTCTCATAGAAAGAGGAGAACTGAAAGAAGGTGAATCAATGAAATACGAAATCGATGATTTTGAAACAAAGATAACGGAAGAGGAAATAGAGTAATGCAAATTAGAACGCCGGCAGTAGCCGGAATGTTCTATCCAAGTGAGAGAAAAGAATTAAAAAAATCTATCAAAGAGTGTTTTTTGCACAAATTTGGTCCAGGCAAAATTCCACCATCCAATATTAAAAAGAAAATTTTTGGAGTTATTTGTCCACATGCAGGATATATGTATTCAGGGCCAATAGCATGTCATTCATTTTATGCAATATCATCAGATTCACCAGAATTATTTATAATAATTGGACCCAATCACTGGGGAATTGGAAGTAGTGTTGCAACAATGAAAGATTGTAAATGGAATACGCCATTAGGGAATGTAGAAGTAGATTCAGAAGCAGCAGAAGAAATTTCTCACATATCAGAAATAATTGATGTGGATTATTTTTCGCACACACGAGAACACAGTTTGGAGGTGCAAATACCCATAATACAAGAAATGTATTCAGATTTCAAAATCTTACCAATATCTATGATTAATCAAAATAAAGATGCCGCTAAAGACATAGGACTAGCAATTGTAAAAATTGCAGAAAAAAAGAAAGCCATGATTATTGGTTCTTCAGATTTTACTCATTACGAACAAAATGAATTTGCACATGAACAAGATATGGCTTTGATTGAACCAATATTGGAATTAGATGTAAAAAAATTTTATGATGTTTTAGAAGATAGAAATGTAAGCGCTTGTGGTTACGGAGCAATTGCAGCCACCATGATAGCATGCAAAGAATTAGGTGCTACAAAAGGAGAATTACTCAAATATGCCACAAGTGGAGACATTACAGGAGATACGAGCTCAGTTGTTGGGTATGGATCAATAGTGTTCACTTGAAATCTAAGGCTTCTGCACCTGGAAAGATAATTCTTTTTGGGGAGCATTTTGTAGTTTATGGAGTAAAAGCAATATTATGTGCAATAAATAAACGAGTTACAGTAAGTGCCAGCAAAATACATGAAAATATAATTTCAATTAAATCAAACATAGGAGATTTGAACATGCCACCAAATAAACCGATTAGGGAAATTAAATCACCGTTAAAACCATTTTATTTTTTAGCAAATAAAATGATAGAAAAACATAAGCAAAACACAGGAATAGAAATACTAGTTCAATCAGAAATTCCTTTGGGAGTAGGTTTAGGTTCTTCTTCTGCTTGCTGTGTTGCAGGTGCAGCAGCCATCTCAAGGTTATTTTCTGAAACATCAAAAAAAGAAATTCTAGAATTAGCAATTGAAGCGGAAAGGACTATTTTCCAAAATACATCAGGGGCGGATTGTACTGTGTGTACTTTTGGAGGGATTATGGAATATGATAAAAAAAATGGATTCTCAAAAATAAATTCAGAACCTAATTTCCATTTGGTAATTGCAAATTCAAAAATAGAACATTCTACAGAAGCAATAGTTGCAAACGTAAAGCAATTCAAAGAGAAAAATGAGGAAAAATTCTCTAATCTATGTAAAGAAGAATCAGAGCTGATCAATAATGTTCTAGTTCTTTTGAGAAATAATGATTTATCAGGTCTGGGTAAAAATATGTTAAAAAATCAAGAATATTTGGAAACAATAGGCATATCTAATGAAAAATTACGTTCAATGATTGAATTAGCCCAAGAATCATCATTTGGAGCAAAAATAACTGGTGCAGGTGGAGGTGGATGTATTATTGCATTAACTGATGAATCAAATTTAGAAAATGTGGTTGAGCAATTTAAAAAGAAAAACTACGAGTGTTTTTCTGCAAAAATTGACTTCAAAGGATTGGATACTTTTTAATGGAATGAATATTTGGTGACAGCATGATTCTAATAAAATTAGGCGGTTCAATTATCACCAATAAGGAAAAACCATTATCTCCAAGGAAAAAAACAATTGAAAATATTGTTAAATATTTAAAGAAAATAGATGAACCTCTTGCAATTGTTCATGGTGGAGGTTCTTTTGGACATTATTGGTCTGTAAAATATGATATGCATACAAAACCAATGAAATACAATACACATGGAGTGTCTATTGTTAAAAATTCAATGATTGAATTAAATAAAATTATTTTAGATATATTTTTAAAAAATAAATTAAACCCATATTGTCTTCCACCCACAGATTTTATGTCAGGCGATAAACCCATTACAAACAAAATAAAAGAAATTGAAAAAATTGCAAATGCAGGACTAATTCCAATTACTTTCGGAGATGCACTTTGGTATGGTCACAAAAAAACATACATTTTATCAGGTGATAAAATTATGACACATCTTTCAAAAATTCTAAAACCAAGATTGTGTATTTTTGCTCTAAATGAAGACGGTTTATACTCTGATCTAAAATCGAAAAAATTAATTCATGAGTTGAAAGGAGAAAACCCAATTATTTCAAAAAATAATATGGATGTTACAGGAGGCATGACGAGGAAAGTTGAAGAAGCAACAAATATTTCAAAGATGGGAATGGACGTATTTTTTGTAAATGGTAACAAACCTGAAAGAATTGTGAAAGCGATTAAAAATAGGAAATTTGAAGGAACAGTGTTTAGAGGAAAAAGAAATGGGTGAAGAATATCTTGTTTTAGTTGATAAAGATGACAATCCGATTGGATCAGAAGAAAAAGTAAAGTGTCATTTACCAAATGGCAAACTACATCGCGCATTTACAGCGTTACTATTTGATAAAAATGGAAGATTGGTTCTAACCAGAAGAGCTAAAGAAAAAATGCTGTGGCCGGGAGATTGGGATGGAACTGTAGCTAGCCACCCAAGAAAGCCTGAAACATATGTCTCATCAGCAGAAAGAAGAATGCCAGAAGAGTTAGGCATCACATGTAAGTTAGATTATTTGTTCAAATTTGAGTATCATGTTCCATACAAAGACATAGGCTCAGAAAACGAAATTTGTGGTACGCTTGTTGGAATAGTAAATGATTCAATTCAATTTAAGGTAGTTGAAGATGAAATAGATAAAATCAAATGGATCTCAGCAAACGAATTGCTTTCTGAATTAAAAAACAACCCAAAAATATATTGTCCTTGGATGTTAATTGCATTAGAATTATTAGATAAATCAGAAAAATCAATGTTAGAAAAATATGAAGATGTTTTATCATTATGGATTAATTCAGAATTGCAAAAAGAATTACAAAAAGCAATTAGAGTTCATCTTCCAGATAATAAATGGAGATTAGTAAAATGAAAAAAACAAAAACAATTGAAAAAAATGCAAGAATTGTCAATAAATATCTGAATTCCAAACTAAAAGGAAATCCCAAAATGCTTTATGATGCGGCAGCACATTTGATTATTCATGGTGGAAAAAGACTCAGACCACATATGGTGATCAAGAGTTGTCAAATTTTGGGAGGAAATACAACAATTGCAATGCCAGCTGCTAGTGCAGTAGAAATGATACACAATTTTACATTGGTTCATGATGACATTATGGATAATGATGAGATGCGTCATGGTGTACTTACTGTTCATAAAAAATTTGGGATGCCTATTGCAATACTAGCTGGGGATGTGTTATTTTCAAAGGCATATCAGATAATTTCAGATTCAAAATTATCCAAGGATGCAACAGTCCAATTAGTTTCCAGATTAGCAAAAGCATGTGTAGATGTATGTGAAGGACAATTATTAGATGTAAAAATGGCAGAGGAGAAAAGAATCCCATCACAAAAAGAATACATCACAATGATTGGGAAAAAAACTGCCGCGTTATTTGATGTATCATGTTCAATGGGAGCGATTTGTGCAACAGGTAATCAAAAAGATATTTCAAATTTATCAAATTTTGGAAGAAATTTGGGAATTGCTTTCCAAATTACAGATGATCTTATTGGAGTTATGGGGGATCCAAAAATTACAAAAAAACCTGTTGGAAATGATCTAAGAGAAGGAAAGAAATCACTACCAATTCTCATGGCAATAGAATCAGCCAAGGGAAAAGATAAACAAACAATTCTCAAGGCATTTGGCAATCCAAAAGCTACTAAAAATGACCTCAAAAATGCAGTAGATGTAATTCGCTCGCTTGGGATAGAGGAGAACGTAAGGACACAGGCTCTCGAATATGCAGAAATGGCAAAAAAATCACTTTCAAAATATTCAGGTTCTGCTAAAACAGAATTAATAGATCTCTTAGATTTTGTAGTAAAAAGGAGTCTATAATTTGGATGAAGAAATAAAAAAAGAGATTCGAAAAATAGCACTGCAAAATGCATTTGAGCACGAGGGAAAAACTCAGGATAAAATTGTATTAGCAAAAATTCTTGGAACAAAACCAGAATTTAGATCTAAGGTAAAAGAAATTGTCGGGAATATTACAGAGATTGTTTCTGCAGTTAATCAAATATCATTTGAGGAACAAAGAAAGGAAATAGAAGAAAACTTTCCAGAAATTTTAATTCCAAAAGAAAAAATTGAGGAAAGAGAAGG
>JAIOPB010000033.1 GCA_021414105.1 Nitrosarchaeum sp.
TCTAGTGGGATTCGGACCCACGACAACCGGATTAAAAGTCCGGTGCGCTACCTGGCTGCGCCATAGACCCCTGACAAAAATGCTTGACGTGTATAATTTAGTCTTTTACAAAATTTTTTACTCTTACAGAAACTTTTAATCTGGCAATTTGTTTGAAACAATTCGTGCCCTTGTAGTATAGTCCGGTCTAGAATTCGACCCTGTCACGGTTGAGACGCGTGTTCAAATCCCGCCAAGGGCGCCTTTATCTTCTTAAATTATTATTGTGATTTCATCTAATCGATCTGAATCTCTTGTATTTTGATCTAATGTTAAGAATTAACAAGCAGACAACCATCTGCAATTGCTCTTAATTATGACAAGTTTGTCTCTTGAAAGTTAATCTTGGAAATCTCTCTTACAAGAATATTAAAATTCAGGCAATTTTAGTAAATTTTGATGTCTGAAGAGAACGAGGAATCCAAGATAGAAACAAAATCTGAAGTTTCAGCATCAGAAATTACACCAAAAGATGTAGCAAAAACTGCTGCAGAAAAAGCCGAAGCAGCAGCAAAAGCCGCAGCAGCAGTAGCTAGTGCAGAAGCTGAAGTCGAAGCAGCCTTGGCAAAAGCCGCAGCTGCCAAAGCAGTTGCAGAAGCAGCAGCAGAGGAAGAATACAAAGCAATAGCTGCCGAAGTCAAAGCCGCAGCAACCAAAGCACCAGCATTTACTAATCAACGTAGAGGCGAGGAAATATTTAGAAGAGAAATGAGCGAACCAGAATTTTTCTTAGCCAAAAAAGATAGATTTCCAAGACCTGTTCTTACATCAGAAGAACAAGATGAGCTCACAAGAAAAGTGGAGATTCCAACAGATAATACCCCAAAATATATTCCACAGCATGTACTAAGTCCAGAATTTGGTGGCATGTCTAATTACGAATCTGGTGTAGAACAATTCTTAGAAGAAACTAAGCAAAAACTAAAGAAACTAAAAAATGACCCTCATGCATCTAAAAAAGATATAATCGCAACACAACAAGAACTTGAATATCTGGAATCTATTTATGAAAATTATTTCATTGGTATGAATGTTTTCCGTACTGCAAAAGGTGGAAGGAATAAACTTAGAGAATAAATGGTGATGATGTGAGCGAAATTAACTTTGATGTAATTAATGCAAGAGTCACTTTTAAAAATATACCCCTTCATACATTATCAAGATTTAGATTTAAAGATCTAAAAATTGCATGTGAAACTTTTAAGAAAATCCACGGCGTTGCAGAATGCATAATAATTCAGACTGCTAGTAGAGTTGAAATATTTACAGTAAGTAATCTGGAAACAGGAGATACTCCAGATGGAAGAAGAACTGAAGGAAAATCACTTGTTTTAAATCAAATTAAAGAAACATGGCAATCTCTATCAGAACTAGAACAAATTGATATTGATCACTTTGATCAAACTCTTGAAGTTTATAAAAGCACAGATGTCTATCTTCATCTTTTAAGATTAGCATGTGGTTTAGATTCTGTAGTTGTAGGAAAAGAAGAGATATTGAATGAGATTAAATCGTCACTTTCACATGCCAAACAGATTAATGTCTCTGGTAGCATTTTGAATAAACTATTTGAAAGTGTTATAAGAATTGCAACCCGTATTAGAGAAACAACTGGAATAAGTAAAGATGTGCTTTCTCTTGGGGATGTGGCTGTTAAAATTGTAGATGAAAAAGCAGGTTTGGATGCTAAGAAACGTATTTTGTTAATAGGTACAGGCGAACCTGCAGCAATGGTCGCTAAAACTCTTAACAAAAAGGGATTTGCATTTGACGTCACAAGTAAAACCATTGAACGTTCAACTGGGTTTTCTAAAATATTGGGTGGTAAACCCGTTACATTTGAAGAAGTTTTAGCTGGATTTGACAAGTATGATATTATCTTTGTTGCCACAACCTCTGATTATTTCTTAATTACTTTTGACAGAATAAAATTGGTTATGGAAGAAAAAAAGAAAGGTACCTTGATTTTAGATTTATCTGATCCAAGAACAGTTGATGAAGGAATAACTGCACTTCCAGGAATCAAATTATTATTTAGAGATCAGATTGCTGAGATATATGAAGAAAATGTAAAATCTAGGGCTGGTATAGTACCTGCCGTAGAAAAAATAATTGATAAAGAAGTTCCAATTCTTGAAGAAACAATGAAACGAATTTACGTCTAATTTTTTGCTAGTTATTTTAACTAATTATAGAATAAAGAATTAATAAATATGAATAGATCTTATTTCTTTCTAAGGATAAATTGCATTAAAGCTTCTTTTGAATAATCTATTCCATGTACTTCTTCTGTATGTTTTCCAAATTCTTCGATTACTTGCTCTATTTGACCCTCAACTACAAAATCACACTCAAAACCATAATCAGCACATTTTAGTTTAGCCATGTCTACCCTCCGAATCTCTGGATATAAATATTAAAAGATAATATTCTCTCGTAAAAATAGAATAATCCGTTAATAGTTCAAAAAAGGAGTCTCCGTCACATTCATTGTTATAATACACTATTTTCCAAATTGTTTAATTGAATTTTTTATTTTTATATATGAATTTGATAAGTCTATCTGAGGATATCTACAATCAAAATTTAACAGAAATACATTTATCCAAAGTAGCAAAAATTACTTTGTATGGTAGTAGAACATAAGGCAAAAATTACTTACATGCAATTACTCAAAGAAGATCTTGTTGTCATTCGTTTAATCCCAAATAATGGTATGCCAAAATATACGACAGGTCAATTTCTTACTATAGGATTGCCAATACCCTCTGAACAAAAGATTGTTCGAAGAGCATACTCGATTGCGTCACATCCTGAAAACCAAGATTATTTTGAATTTGTGATTAGATGGGTTAGAAAGCCTTTGCCCGGTCGTGTTACAACTGAATTATTTTATGCAAATGTTGGTGATGAAGTATATTTGGGAGATCCTACTGGTAACGCTTTATTAATTGACGATAAATTGCCAAACGGTCAACCTGATAATAGAAGAATTGTTTGTGTTGGTGGTGGAACTGGTCTTGCACCGTTTATCGCTTTTGCTAAACATCTACATGATACTGGAGATAAACGAGAAATTATTGTTCTTCATGGCGCAAGTTATGTTGATGAGCTAAGTTACAAAGAATTACTGACAAACTTTGAGAGCGAGAGTATTGAAAGAGGAAAAGATCAATGGAATTTCAAATACAGGGCAGCCATTAGTAGACCAAAAGAATTCTTTAACAGATCTTGGGCAGGTCATGTTGGTAGAGTTGAATCCTTTTTCAAACCAAACAAAAATGGTGTTTCCCCCTTAGAAGAAATGGTTGGAGAAGAAATCACAACTGCAAATACCAAAGTCTACATTTGTGGATATCAGGGTACAATTGATGGAGTTATTGAATACTTGGGACCAAAAGGATTTGTCACAAAAGAAGAAAAACGTAAAGATGGAAGTTACGAAATTAAGTATGAATCATACGGATAGATAAAATTAGAACCGTCTGTATTTGTTTTATTTAGAATTTAATTTTCTCTCTCGGTATGCATTAATTCATACTTATATCTAATTTTTATTTTTTTATTTGTGAAATAACATCATCTATGATTTTCTGATTTGCTGCTGCAATGAATGAAATTCTCGTTTTGTAACTAAGATCTGCATCAAGTGGATTCAAATCTGCATCTAAAAGTAATCCACCCGCTTCCTTTACTATTACATATCCTGCGGCAATATCTTGTATCCTGATTTTATCTCTTAAATCTATAAAAATATCCATTAATCCTCTTGCAAATAAGGCCATTTCTAGTGCATTTGCACCAAAATGTCTTATGTGATTGTGTTGCTCAAATATTGGATATAATCTCTTCATTAATTCAGCTGTTGCCCCTGAAGTGTTTATTCCAATAATTTTGTAAATTGGTTCTTTATCATGAACTTTAATTTTTACCTCATTCAAAAATGCACCCTTACCTGTTGATGCCCAATACATATCTCCATTTGATAGATTTGTTATCACTCCATCTGTAATAGAACTCAATTTATCTTTAGTTGCAAATGCTAATGAACTACAGAAAAATGGAACTCCTCTTACAGCATTTGCAGAACCATCAATTGCATCCATAATAACAAATCCTTTAGGATTTTTAGCTAATTCTACTCTGCCACATTCTTCTCCTAAAACAACACAATCAAAATTAATTTCTTTCAGATAATCTAGTACTGTTTTTTCAGCAATAATGTCTATATTGCGTGAAATATCCCCGCCTGCACCTCTTCCAAAATCTCCTGCAGCATCATCTGTCCCTGCCAAATCTTTTACATTTTCATAAATCTGTTTTGAAACCTCACGAAGAATTTCAATAACTTCCATCATTTTCTTTTTCATTCTTCGTAATTTAAGTGAAAGAAATTTTCTAGTTTTGAAAGCATAAATAACAATAAAGCAGCTCTTCGTATGTGAGTGGAAAAGATCAATCTGTTGTAAGCAAAGAATCTTTGATGAGTACAAAACCTGGAAAGCAAATTATGAAACAAGGATTATTCAAATCGAAAGGTTACAAATTATTTTCTCAATACAAAGAAGAAACAGAAAATGAGTTTCCAAATTTCGCAGATAGATTCGCTAGAGATCTCCTGCATGAAATCAAATCTGATCTTTCTCCAAATTTAACACAACAAGCATTTGGCAATGAAGTAGGTTCTACTGAAATCATTCTTCAGGCATCTGAAATTAATAGTATAAAATCAAAATTAGAAAATCCAGACGTAATTAAAGATAGAGTGCTTCGTATTTTAAATTCAAATTTTGTAAAAATGACTTTTCCTGTATTTAATGCATTGTTTGACGGAGCTTCCAATTATACTGGAAAAAAAGATCCTCAGTTAAGACAAGATATTGTGGAAGGTCATATTTTAGCAATTGATCTTAGTGAACCAATGGATAGAATTGTAGACAAAGATGAAGACTTGGAATATCTCGATGATTACAAACTAATGAATCCATATATTTTGAAATTAGCTCGAGATAAAATTTCTAAAGGTGGAGATGAAGTCTTAAAAGAATTTGAAGAAGGATTCAAAGATGCACGAATAGGTCAATATCTTGATGAGAAATTAAAATCAAAACCAACTAAGATTACAGAAGAAGAAATGAATCTATCTTACAAAAAATATCGATCTGTAATGGGAACAGCTGGAAGGAATATGGCTTTAGCAGAAAGACCTCTTGGAGAAATTTTCTATCTGGGAATGGCAAGAGCTGCTGAAGGTGTTGGGTGTGGCAATGAAATTGAAGACTCTATCAAAAATGGATTTGTGAAAATACCCTCTTGGCCATTGTATTACACTTTATTATCCAATGATGTCAAAAAAGGATTTGAAATAACATTAGAAAAAAGTAATTTGTATCTACAAGATGCTCGTTTAGCACTTAAATTATTGCCTGAAGAATTTTCACACACAGAATTTTTAGAATTTTTGTTTTTGACTGTTGAACACTATAATCAATACTGGTATAATCAATTACAAAAAGCAAACAAATGGTCAGAGTTTGAATCTAAACTCCCAAAGTGATTGAATTGATGTGGTCAGAAAAATATAGACCTAAGAATATTTCTGACATGCTTGGTAATGAAGAATCTAGATCTTCGATAATTGAATGGTTTACAAAATGGAAAAAAGGTACCAAGCCTCTTCTACTAGTTGGTCCACCCGGAATTGGAAAAACAACAATTGCATTTCTTACTGCAAAACAATTTGGATACGATATGATTGGTCTGAATGCAAGTGATGTGAGAAGTAAATCTAGACTTAATGAAATTCTTTCGCCTGTATTAGGCAATATCAGCATTTTGGGGATTCCTATGATTTTCATTGACGAAGTTGATGGAATTCATGGTAGAGGAGATTATGGCGGTGCCGAAGCACTCATTGAAATTTTAAAGGAACCTACTGTACCAATTATACTCGCTGCAAATTCTGATATTTCCGATAAAATGAAAAGTATAAAAAAAGTTGTTAAAACTATATCTTTTAAGCCAATTCCTCCACGCCTTTTGAAAATATATCTTGAAAATATTTTGAAAAAAGAAAATGTAAAACTCAGTCCTGGTTCTATGATAAAAGTAATTGATAGATCACATGGTGACATTCGTTCTATGATTAATTTGACACAATCCCTTGTTACAGGATTTAATCCTCAAATCGAAATGTCATTTGAAAACATAAATGTAGAAGATGGTGTTAATGCATTTTTTAAAGCAAATTCACTTGATGAAGCTAGAAGTGTTTTGTATTCTATACAAATTGATCCAAAATTAAAAATCGATGCTTTTTACTCTAGTGTTATTACCAGTAATTTAGATAATCATACACTCGCAAAACTCTTGGAAATTATTTCGGAAGCTGATATACTTTATGGAAAAATTATGAAAACTCAAAATTGGCGATTACTACGTTATCTCAACGAAATTCTTATTGGATTATATCAAAATGATGAACGAATAAGATACTCACAATACAACCTATCATGGCCACTTTTAAATCGTATTAGATGGGATGGTAAAAAAATCAAAGCACTGTCTGCTATTATGGCAAAAAATTTACATATGTCATCAAGTACATTTGTTACAATATGTTTTCCATATGTGTTATTTTGTATAAAAAATAAGAAATTAAAATTAGAATTAGATACTTTTGATGATATTCTTGAAAAGGAGATTGAATCAATTCTATGAGCTGGAGAAAAATCCCAATGAAGTTTCCCGGTACTTGTATTGTTTGTAATGAAAAAATTGAAGTAAATGAAATTGGATTGTGGGCAAAAGGATTAGGAGTGAAACATGAAAAATGTGCTCAAATAAATGAACTTCAGTGTATTGTTTGTAGAGGATCAGCTGGATGTTCACAGTGTGAATTTCAAGATACTTGTGATATTCAAAGAGTTTCTCAGTTATGTATATGCAAAAAATGTAGCGAAGAGAAAAATTCTTTTGATTCTTATCAAAAATCTGTAAAAAAGAATTTTCTGCTCTTGAATATTAATTCATAAATTAACAGTTATTCAAAATCATCAGATTTGCATGACTATCTTTAGAATAATACTTTGTGTTCTAATGGATTCTAAAAAAATCAAACTAAATTAATATAGGAAGATTTCTTTTCTACAATATCGATGCATTTTGAGAAAATTGAGGAATATTCTAAGAGAAATAAAATATCATTACAAGGTGGAGGACAAGATAAAATCAAAGATCAGCATGATAAAGGTAAATTAACAGCTCGCGAAAGAATTGATCTTTTATTAGATGCTGGTACTTTTACTGAAATTGATCCACTCACAACTCATCATTATCATGAATATGATATGCAGAAGAAGAAGTTCTACACCGATGGTGTTGTTGGTGGTTATGGAACAGTAAATGGTAGACAAATCTTTGTCTTTGCTTATGATTTTACTGTACTTGGTGGCACACTAAGTCAAATGGGAGCTAAAAAAATTACAAAATTGATGGATCATGCAGTTAAGACAGGTTGTCCTATAATTGGAATAATGGATTCAGGAGGGGCAAGAATTCAAGAAGGAATTATGAGTCTTGATGGGTTTGCTGATATTTTTTATCATAATCAATTAGCTTCTGGTGTTATTCCACAAATCACTGCAAGTATTGGTCCATCAGCTGGTGGTTCTGTATATTCTCCTGCAATGACTGATTTTGTTATTATGGTTGAAAAAGCAGGAACCATGTTTGTAACTGGGCCTGATGTAGTAAAGACTGTTCTGGGAGAAGAAATTTCATTTGATGACTTGGGTGGTGCGATGACACATGGAATAAAAAGTGGTGTTGCACATTTTGTTGCAAAGAATGAATACGAATGCATGGATTATATAAAAAAATTAATCTCTTTTCTTCCACAAAATAATACCGAAGAACCACCAAAAATAAAAACTGACGATGATCCAGACAGACTTGATCATAATATAATCAATATCATTCCTGATAATCCTTTACAACCATATGACATGAAAGAAATCATTAATTCTGTTGTTGATAATCATGAATTCTTTGAGGTTCATGAATTGTTTGCACCAAACGTTGTTGTTGGTTATGGTAGATTAAATGGTAAAGTTGTTGGTATTGTAGCTAATCAACCATTACATCTTGCTGGTGCGCTTGATATTGACTCATCAAACAAAGCAGCTAGATTCATTAGGTTTTGTGATGCATTTAATATTCCAATTATTACATTTGTAGATACTCCTGGTTACATGCCAGGTTCTAATCAAGAGCATAATGGTATCATTAGACATGGTAGCAAACTTCTCTATGCTTATTGTGAAGCCACTGTTCCTCGAATTACACTTGTAATAGGAAAAGCGTATGGTGGTGCATACATAGCTATGGGAAGCAAAAATCTAAGAACAGATGTGAATTATGCATGGCCAACTGCACGATGTGCTGTATTAGGTGCTGAAGCAGCTGTAAAAATTATGTACAGAAAGGAACTATCTAGTGCAGATGATCCTGAAGCACTTAAAAAACAACTAATCAGTGAATTCTCAGAAAAATTTGAAAATCCTTACGTTGCAGCATCTCATGGTACTATCGATAATGTGATTGATCCAGCTGAAACAAGGCCTATGTTAATCAAAGCATTAGAGATGCTTGCAAACAAAAGAGAAAAGCAACTTCCAAGAAAACATGGAAATATCAATCTGTGATTAACATGATTGAAAAAGTTCTTATCGCAAATAGAGGAGAAATTGCTTTACGTGTAATTAAGACATGCAAAGCACTTGGAATCAAAACTGTAGCGGTGTATTCAGATGAAGATTACAATTCATTACATGTTAAACAAGCTACTGAAGCATATCATATTGGTGAGGCAGCTCCTGCAAAATCTTATTTGAATCAAGAAAAAATTATTGAGATCATATTATCTTCTGGTGCAGATGCTATACATCCTGGTTATGGCTTTCTTTCAGAAAATTCTGACTTTGCAAGTAAATGTGAAAAAAATAAAATAAATTTTATTGGTCCAACTGCTGCATCTATGGATCTTTGTGGTGATAAGATGCAATGTAAATCTGCTATGTTAAAAGCAAAAGTCCCAACTGTGCCTGGAAGCCCCGGTCTTGTAAAAGATGTCGAAGAAGCATTAAGAATTGCAAATGACATTTCATACCCTGTACTATTAAAATCAGTCTTTGGTGGTGGTGGTCGTGGAATCAGATTAGTAAATAATGATAAAGAACTACGAGAAGGTTTTGAAACAGTTACAAGCGAATCGATTTCGGCAGTCGGAAAATCTGCAATAATAGTTGAAAAGTTTCTTCAAAAAACTAGACATATTGAATATCAAATGGCAAGAGACAAACATGGTAACGCCGTTCATATATTTGAAAGAGAATGTTCAATTCAAAGACGTAATCAAAAACTTATTGAACAAACCCCTTCACCTATAGTTGATCAAGAAACACGAGATAGAATTGGTGAATTGGTTGTTAAAGCATCTAAGGCAGTTGATTATACTAATCTTGGTACTGCAGAATTTCTTCGAGCAGATAATGGTGAATTCTATTTTATAGAAATCAATGCTAGACTACAAGTAGAACATCCAATTACTGAATTTGTATCTGGCTTAGATCTTGTTAAACTACAAATAGATATTGCAAATGGCGAACCACTTCCATTCAAACAAAAAGATCTCAAAATGAATGGCTATGCAATTGAATGTAGAATAAATGCAGAAGACACATTCTTAGATTTTGCCCCCTCTACCGGTCCTGTACCCGATGTAACTATTCCGTCAGGACCAAGTGTTAGATGTGACACGTATCTCTATTCTGGCTGTACTGTGTCTCCATTTTATGATTCTTTGATGGCCAAACTTTGCACATGGGGTCAAACATTTGAAGAATCAAGAACTAGAATGTTAAACGCATTAAATGATTTTTATATTCAAGGTGTTGAGACATCAATACCACTTTACAAAACAATTCTTAACACTGATGAATACAAAAATGGGAATCTTTCTACCGACTTTCTAAATCGGTATAATATTATTGATAGATTAAAAGAAGATTTGAAAACAGAAAAAATTGAAAAAAGTGAGGCTGCTTTAGCAGCTGCCATTGTTTACTCTGAATATTTTAAGAGTAGAGTGCAAAATTCTCCTTCTAATAATTCTACTTGGAAAAATAAACTGAATTGATGATAAATGGATTATAAAATAAAAGATATTGAAAAAACATTTGATGGTGAAATCACTGAAAATCTTGGTAACAATGAATATGTGATTAAAATCAACACCGTTAAACATCAAATAAAAATTCTAAAAATGGATTCAAAAGGAATTGAATTTGTACTAGACCAAAAATATCATAGAGCAAAATATCTTGAAAACTCAACAAATGAAATGAATCTCATCATTGATAATGTGCCAATTACTATTAACATGCATACTGATCTTGATAAAATCGTATTCAAAAATTCCGGCGGTGCTAGTTCTTCTGATACTCAGATAACATTAAAAAGTCAAATTCCTGGCAAGGTTGTTTCTATTGCTGTTCAAGAAGGTGATTCTGTAAAACAAGGTGATGTTATTTGTACTTTAGAGTCTATGAAAATGCAAGTTGCTGTTAAATCTCACAAAAATGGTTCTATCAAATCAATCAAAATTAAAGTAGGTGGAACTGTAGCTAAAAACGATATTGTTGCAGAAATAGAATAAACAACTATCTTCCTTATTTTAGAAATTTTTTAATTTCTTCATAATCAGGTTCATTTAATGGACTCTCAGATACCCATTTGTATCCAATTTTTCCATCCTCCATTATTATAAACACAGAACGTTTTGCAGCATTGTAATCTTTGATGTGTAGTAGATGTGGCATCAAAATATCGTAATCACGAATTGTTTTACTGTTATAATCTGCCAATATTGGAAAATTGAAGTTGTTTTTTTGTGCAAATGCCTTATTGGCAAATGGTCCATCATTACTTATTGCGACTACTTGGGCACCTAGATTTGATATCTCACTCCAAGAGTCTCTAAACTTACACAGCTCATTTTCACAAACCGGAGAGCTTGCAGCAACAAAGAATGACAGTATGATTTTCCCTCCTTTGAATTCATCCAAAGTCCTCATTTTGAGATCTATATCTGGAAGTTCAAAGTTTGGAGCAATATCTCCAATATTCAATGACATGATCGCATTTGGTGATTATCCTATTAAGTACTTTTCAAAAACTGCTTTTCTAAAATTTTAATTAAAAAAGTGCATACCTTTTTATACAAAAACTTGGGTTCAAAGCTAAATTGGTCGGGGAATTAGCGGGCAATTATAGTACTGTAGTGTTAATGTTTGGATTTGCAGTAGTAGCAATGGCACCTGCACTTTTGATTTCTAGAATGATCTCTCCTCGAAAAAGAAGTAACCCAGTTAAATTTTTGCCAATGGAATGTGGACAAGTCCCATCAGGTGAAGGACGAACTCACTTTATGATGCAGTATTATGCTTACATTTTGATGTTTGTTGTTTTTGATGTTATGGCAATTTTCTTATATGCATGGGGAAGTGCACTTTTAGAACTACCAAAATCTGCAACTTTGCCAATTATTGGTTTCTTAGCAATCATGTTTGCTGCAATGGCTTTTGCATTACATCAGTCAGGGAGACGAAACATATGGTAGTTTTTTATATAAATCAAAATTATGAAAATGGAGGATTATATTGCTAAAAGATCTGATAACACCACAAAATGCAAATGTGTTTGTTGGAAAATTAGGTGATATTTTAGAACAAGCAATTGATAAACCATTAGGATATGCAATCAATTGGGGTAGAATATGGTCACTTTGGCCTGTTCATATTGAAACGGCATGTTGTAGTGTAGAATTTGGAGCAGCGTCTAGTCCAAGATATGATGTTGAAAGATTTGGTATTATTGAGGCATTTGGTTCACTTAGACAATGTGATTTAATTGTAGTTCAGGGAACTATCACAAGAAAAATGGCACCACGTCTACGTTTAGTTTATGATCAAATGCCAGAACCAAAATATGTCATTGCAATGGGAGCATGTGCAATTACCGGTGGGTTGTATTTTGATTCATACAATGTACTTCCAGGTATTGATGGAGTTCTACCCGTAGATGTCTATGTTCCAGGTTGTCCACCTAGACCTGAAACTCTTATTCAAGGGTGTATGTTACTACAAGAAAAAATCAAGAGAATGAAGGCTAGGAAGTTTGTATAATGAGTTCTGATTCTGATAATGAACCAATTGAAACCACATCTGATGTAACACCTGCTTCTACTAAAACAAATCCTACTCCAGAAAAAGAAATTGAATTACCAAAATTTGAAAAAGGTCTTGCAGATAAAATTGTTGAAAAATTTGGCACTAGAGTTAAAGTTGCATTTGTAAAACCCGACAGAGTTAGAATTAATGTCAGCAGAGATGATATTAAAGAAGTAGCTGAATTTCTAAGAGATGTTCTAAATTTTGATCATGCTGAATCCGTATCAGGTGTAGACTATCCTCAAGACAAAGAAATTGAAGTGGTTTATCATTTAGGTTCCTACACTGATTCTTCACTGTCAAGACAAGTTCTTGTATTGGCAACCAGAGCACAAAGAGAAGAAAATCCAATT
Source organism: Nitrosarchaeum sp. (assembly GCA_021414105.1). Classification (GTDB taxonomy): domain Archaea; phylum Thermoproteota; class Nitrososphaeria; order Nitrososphaerales; family Nitrosopumilaceae; genus Nitrosarchaeum. The sequence goes on from JAIOPB010000033.1 coordinate 12,683, forward strand.
CCTGGAAACGATGCAACAAAACTTCCTAGTCTTCGAGAAGTATTTTACAGTGTAGAATTTCATGAAAGAGAGATTTTTGAAATGTTTGGGGTTTACTTTCAAGGTCATCCAGATAATAGACGATTACTTTTGCCAGAAGATTGGGCAGATTTACCACCGCTAAGAAAGGACTTTGCAATTAAAGGAAGATAGAAATGAATAACGAATTACCACCTGGACTTGCACTTCAGAAAGTAGATGAGAGAATTATGACTCTCAATGTTGGACCACAACACCCAGGTTCTGGTCATATGAGAATTATTGTACAAATTGATGGTGACTTTATTGTTGCATGTGATCCTGATCCTGGTTATGTTCACCGCGGTGAAGAAAAGATGGCTGAATATAGAAACTACATTACAAACATTCCACATTTAGAAAGACCCGTGATTCATGATTCTTGCAATATTTTATATCCATATGTTTTGGGAGTTGAGGAACTTCTTGGCATTGAAGTACCAGAACGAGCAAAATACATTCGAGTTATTGCATCTGAATTGAATAGATGTGTTTACACAATGTATTGGCTTGCAATCTATGGCATATTCTTAGGTCACTCTACAATGTTTATGTGGCCAGCAGGTGATCGTGAATTACTAATTGATCTATTAGAAAAAATGACAGGAGCTAGAGTCACTCATGCTCATTTTGTACCAGGTGGTGTAAGAAATGATTTACCACCAAATTTTGAAGATGTTTGTTTAAGACAAGTAAACTATTTTGAAAAAAGAATCAAAGAATATGCGGCAATTTTCTATGATAACCCAATTTTAATTGCTAGAACTGCTAATACTGGTGTTTTATCACGTCAAGATGCAATTCGATTAGGTACCACTGGCTCTGTTCTTCGTGCTAGTGGTGTCGACTATGATCTTAGAAAAAAAGAACCATATGATATCTACGATGAATTAGATTTCCAAACTAATGTCCTTAAAGAAGGTGATTCTTATGCAAGATCAAAAATTCCATGGCTTGATATGATGGAAAGCTGTAGAATAATTAGACATGCATTACAAAAAATGCCAAAGTCTGGGTCTGTTAGAGTTAAACTAAAACCAAATCCAAAAGGAAAAGGACTTGATTCAGTATACAAGCGTGTAGAATCCGGTAGAGGTTCATTGGGTTGCTACATTGTCTCTGATGGAAAACCTGAACCTTATAGAGTAAAACTAAGTGTTGGTTCCTTTAGAAACTTAATTGCATTACCATATCTTCTCAAAGGGGAAAAACTTGGAAACATGCCAGCTGTATATTGGAGTCTTAATTATTGGCCAGTGGAGGCAGATAGATAAATGTCTGTCATTGCACCAAACTTCAAATTTAGTGAATTTGTAAAATCTATTTTAGATAATGTGTTTTGGATACTTCTTATCTTTGTATTAATAGGTCTTCCAGCTGTTTTTATAATTTTATTCTATATTGAAATGCCTGTCATTAACGGTGAATTACTTACACCGTTTCTTGCATTGACATGGCTAGCAGATCCTTCTAGAACTCTTCCAATTTTGAAAGCCTTTATGACTACTGATCTGTTTAGAATTGCTGCTTTCCCTGGATTTGGATTTGCAGCATTACTTGCAGCTGGAACAATCTTTATAGAAAGAAAAATGTTGGCAAAACTACAACTTAGAGTAGGTCCTTTTTACTGTGGAAAAATCGAAGGAATCTTACAATTAATGGGAGATGGGCTTAAGCTAATCTCAAAAGAAATTATAATTCCTGCAAAAGCTGACAAACCAATTTTCTGGGCAGCTCCAATAATATTTGTCGCAACAGCAGCAGCATTTGTTGCATTAATTCCAGTTGCACCAGGATGGGTAGTTGCAGATGTTGATGTTGGATTGTTGGCAGTTTTTGCAATTATTGGATTCTTTCCAATCATAACTATTCTTTCCGCATGGTCTTCAAACAGTAAATTCCCATTCATTGGTGGAATAAGAGCATTACATCAAATGGTGTCTTTTGAAATTCCATTGATCCTTTCATTATTGGGAGTAGTAATTCTTACAGGGACTCTGAATCTTTCTGAAATTGTTGCTAGTCAATCTAATTTTCCATGGATTATATTTTTACCAATTGGCGCAATTATTTTCTTTATTACGATATTAGCAGAATTAGAAAGAATTCCGTTTGATTTACCAGAAGCAGAAAGTGAAATTGTGGCTGGTTGGTTAACTGAATTTTCTGGAATGATTTACGGTCTTGTTCAATTAGGAACATACTTGAAACTTTATGCCTTTGCCGCATTGTTTGTTGTTTTATTCCTTGGTGGTTGGTCTGGACCAATGATTTGGCCTCCTTTCCCTGAAGAAATTATCACTGATGGAATAGTAATGGGTCCAATCACTGCAAAAATTCCTGGGTTGCCAGTATTTTCACAAGAGATGCTAAACGGCGTTTTATGGTTTGTAATAAAAACAGTAGGAGTAATCTTTTTTATTCTATTGCCAAGAGGAGTTTTCCCAAGAATCAGAATTGATATGTTATTGAGTCTTGGTTGGTACAAACTAATTGGGCTTGCATTCGTTAACATCTTTATAGCACTCGGTTTGTTGTACGCTGGAGTCTTGGGACCTGGAGGAATATTGTAATGAATACAGCTACTGGAATTATCAAGGCATTAAATTCAGGGATTAAGCATTTAGCCATTAAACGATTTACATTACGATATCCTGAAGAGAAACTAAAGTTTGTTGGAGATGGTTATCAATTTGATCCATCCACAGGTGTTGGAATTGCAGGTTATAAAGGCCGTCATATGTTATTTCATGATCATTGTACTGGTTGTCAGCTATGTTCCATCGCATGTGAAGGAGTAGCGGAAGCCATTGCCATGGTAAAAGTTCCAGAAGAACACAAACATAATAAAAAAGCCATCATGCCACAAATTGATTATGGCAAGTGTGTATTTTGTGGATTATGTGTGGATGCATGTCCATTTTATGCATTGTATATGACAAATGACTACGAGCTTTCTTCATTTAGCAAGGAAGGTTTGATTTACACACCAGCTCAACTTCAAGTAAAACCATTTGTTTCTCAAGATTCTGAAATAAAAATTACTGATCGAGGTGCAACACATGGCTGATGCTGTATTTCTTGCGTTATCTGTAATTACAATTGGTTCTGCAATAGCCGCATTAGAATTAAGATCTTTAATTTATGGTTCAATTGCATTGATGGGAACTCTTGGTGGAATTGCAGGATTCTTTTTACTTTTGGACTCACCATTTGTTGCAATGTTCCAACTAGCAGTTTATGTGGGTTCTATTGCAGTTTTGATTTTGTTTACAGTTATGCTCGTGAAAAGAGAACTTATTTTTAAGAAAATTGAGGATAAAAGGAGAAAATTTGTTGGTATTGCACTGATGCTAGTTTTTATGGTTGCATTAGGTTCTGTTATAATGAATTCTGGCATCAAAACAATAACTACTGATGAACCAGCAGTTGATTTTAGAGATATTGGCGCCGACTTTCTAACATATTATTGGCCCGCTTTGATTTTAATGGCACTAATCTTAACAGGTTCAGTTACTGGTGCACTAATTTTAGCAAGAAGAGAGGATGTAGAAAATGAGCAACGAACTGATTGATTTTGTTCTAGTATCTGTTGCCCTTTTGGGTATTGGAATTTATGGTTTGTCTGTAAAAAGAAATGCCATTAGAATGTTATTTGCAGTTGAAATAATTATCAACGCAGCAAATCTTAACTTGGTTGCATTTGGAAGATTCTTGCCACATAGTGGCGGTCAAACATTGGCATTATTTTCAATTGCAATTGCTGCAGCTGAAGTTGCAGTTGGACTTTCATTAATTATTGTGGCATATCGTATGTATCAGAATATTGACGTTGCAGACTTTAGGAGCTTGAAAGGATAATGGAATATGCACTTTTACAGGCAGTTTTCTTGCCTTTATTATTATCTCCAATTGCCTACATAATTGGAAGAAAAATAGGTCCTACACCTGCAATGTGGTTTACCTTTGGCATTTTGCTTTATGCTACTATATTGATTATTCTAGCTACATTAAGTGGTACCACCGAAGAACATTATCCATGGACAGAACAATTCGGTGAGTTTGGTTTCTTATTGGATGGTTTAGCATCTCCATTTGCTATTATGATTTATGTACTAAGTACAATTTTGGTATTTTATTCAAAACCATACATGATTCACAGATTTCATGAACAATATGAGGAAGAACAACACGAAATCACATCAACTGGTGGTAATTCAACAATAATTGAATCCTCTTCTCTTTCAAACTATGTTAATGCCAAGTCTGGACTTTACTTTGCTCTTTATCTTGTCTTTGCAATGGGGATGCTTGGTACTGTACTGTCTACCAACTTAATTGAATTTTATGTATTCTTTGAGATAATGTTGATTCCTGGTTTCTTTTTAGTTGCTCTATGGGGTGCCGGTCCAAGAAGAAAAATTGGTTTAATGTTCTTGTTTTGGACTCATGCAGGTGCCGTTGTTTTATTATTAGGATTTTTAATGATTGGCCTTACAATTGGAAGTTTCGACTTTGCAGATATTCAAGAATCAGAAATTCCACATGATATTTTGATGTTCTCAGCGATTGCAATTTCGATTGGACTTGGAGTCAAACTAGCAGTATTCATGTTCCACATTTGGCTTCCATGGGTTCACGGTTCTGCACCAACTCCAATTAGTGCATTATTATCTCCTGCAATGATCGGTATTGGTGCTTATGGTATTTTTAGATTAATTGTGGAATTTTTACCAAACACATTTGCCGATCTTTCAATTTGGTTCCACATTTGGGGTCTTGTTACAATGATTTACGGTGGTGCGATGGCACTAATGCAAGACGATATCAAACGATTACTTGCATATTCTAGTATCAGTCAAATGGGTTACATTCTATTTGGGATTGGTTCCATGTCTGTACTTGGGTTATCTGGGGCTGAGATGATGTATGTTACACATGCACTTGGTAAAGGCATCCTCTTCATGATGGCTGGAATTATAATTGTTAAAGTTGGTACTAGAAATATTTCTCAACTAGGTGGATTAGCTGGTAAGATGCCAATAACTGCTGTTTGTGCTGTGATTGGTGCCTTGACAATTATGGGAGTGCCACCAACTAGCGGCTTTATGGGTGAATGGACTCTATTTTATGGCGCATTAGAAACTGCTATTGAAGATGGTTCTACCGTTAGAGCCGTCACATTTGGTTTAGGTCTTGTTGCAACTGCGCTAACAATGTCTTATATTCTTTGGATGCTAAAACGTGTCTTCTTTGGAAAACTACCAGAACATCTTGAGAATGTTAAAGAAGGAAGTTGGTATATGACTGCACCAATGATGGTACTTGCAGGATTTACAATCGTTCTAGGAATTTATCCTGACATATTCTTTAATCAAATAATTCCATACATGAATGGAGTACTGGGGGTTTAGTTTATGGCAACTGAAATGTTAGGTTTACCATTTGAAGTCGGTGCAGCAAGTGCTTGGTTAGTTTGGATACTGCCATTTATTGCTGCATTGATAATGCCGGGAATTGGAAAAATATCAAAACACGCAACTGGATATGCGGCAGTTGGATTTGCTTTGATGAGTGCAATTTCTGCAGCATCTTTACTTCCAATGGCATTAGAAGCACATGAAATTCATGATCAAATATCTTGGATTGATTCTATTGGTTTGAAAGCAGGTGTATTAGCTGATCCACTTTCAATAATTATGGCAAATGTAGTTGGATGGATTTCATTTCTCATTATGATTTACAGTACCGGTTACATGAAAGGCGATAAATCAATTACCAGATTTTGGTTCTGGATGATGTTCTTTATTGGTTCAATGCAATTAATTGTATTATCTGATAATTTGTTACAAGTATTCTTTGGTTGGGAAGGTGTAGGACTTGCATCATATGCATTGATCAGCTTTTGGTATCGTGATAAAAAGAAAGATCATGTTGGTACTGAAGGACGAACTGTTCTTGGTCTTTTAGATTATTATTCACCAACTCATGCTGGTATGAAAGCTTTCATCATGACAAAAGTTGGTGATGTTATGATGATTGCAGGTATGCTTCTGATATTTTTATTTGCTGGAACATTTGGATTTAGAGAATTAATGCATGATACATCTTGGGCAACAACAATGTCGGCACAAGGTCTCTTAGTACCTGCATTCATTTTATTATTTGGTGGTGCTGTTGGTAAATCAGCACAATTTCCACTAAATGAATGGCTCTTAGAGGCAATGACTGGTCCAACAGCCGTTTCTGCTTTGATTCACGCCGCAACAATGGTAAAAGCAGGTGTTTTTCTAGTTATGAGACTGGCACCGTTGGTTTTTGCTTTAAGCGCTGCTGGAATTCTAGCAGATCAATTCTTTGAAGTAATTCTACTCGTTGGTGCAACCACTGCACTTCTCTTAGGACTTCAGGGTATGGTTAATTCTGAAATTAAAAAAGTACTTGCATACTCTACTGGTTCTCAGATTGGTTATATGATGATGGTACTAGGCATTGCTGGATTATCACAACAATTTGTTAACGGATACACAGCAGGTTTCTTTCATCTAATTTCACATGCGATGTTTAAGGCATCATTGTTCATGGCTGCAGGTTCATTACTGCATGTTGTTGGTTCAAGATTCATGACTGATATGGGTGGATTACGCAAAAACATGAAAAAGACTTATGTGTTTATGTGGGCTGCAGGTCTTGGATTAATGGGTGCACCATTTATCACAACTGGTTTCTGGAGTAAGGATTCTATCTTTGGCGCAGTTTACACATCAGGTCATGAATGGGCCATACCAATATTTGCAATTGCTGTATTGACTGCGGTAATAACTGCATTTTACACAACTAGAATGCTTGGATTGGTCTTCTATGGTTCAAAGAGTAAACATATTCAAAAAATGGAAGAAGAAGGACATCATATTCATGAAGCATCATTATCTATGTGGGCTCCATATGGAATTCTTGCAGTACTTACAATTGCTATTGGTCTAGTTGGTTTATCGTTTGAAGGTGGACTGCATGAACTATTTACAGATTATCTTGAAGAATCGTTTGGAATCCATTCTGTACATAATGAAATTGAAAATTCAATATTGCCTGAATTCTTAGATGGAATCAATCCAGTTGCACTTGCTGCATCATTATCTGCTTTTGCAATTGGAACTGGATTAGGATATGTGTTCTATATTGGTAGATGGGTTGATCCTGTTAAATTTGTAAATTCAAATATTTTCTTTTATGCTATTCATAAAGTTATTCTAAATCGATTTTACCTTAACGCAATTGTCTATTGGTGCTTTGTTGTATCTCCATTATGGCTTTCAAGAGGAGTATTCAGATACTTTGAAAAGACTGTTATTGATTATGGAATGAATAATGGATTTCAAAAAGCAGTTGGTTGGAGTGCCAAAGTAGTTCAAGGTACTCAAACCGGCGTAACCCAATCTTATCTATTCGTATTTGGAGCAGGATTGCTATTTGTAGTCCTGATATTGTTGATATAGGAGATAATGTGAGATGTTAGAAATCAGTTCAACTCCATTGGTAATAATTGCAATTCTTGGTACAGTGGGAGTTTTGTTACCTATAATCAGCATTGCCAGTAAAGAAAAAGGTTCTAACTCATTTTTGCTCTGTTTTCTGAAGATGTACTTGTAGATGACGCATTTGGTGGATTCTTTGCAATCGCGATGCTAATCGTTGCAATCTTCACTACAGTTGGTTCCTTTAATTACATGCGAAAAAAGAACTATCCAGCTGTTTACTATTCCTTAATACTCCTTTCAACAATCGGTATGGTATTAGTAGCATACTCTACTGACTTGGTGATGTTATTTGTTGCATGGGAGCTCATGAGTATTCCGACATACGTTCTTGTTGGATTTATGAAAAAGAATCCAAGCTCAAATGAAGCTGCGCTAAAGTATTTCTTGTTTGGAGCATTATCATCTGCAATTATTGTTTACGGAATTTCATTATCCTATGGATTAACTGGTTCAACAAATATTGGTGAAGTCATTCAGGGTTACTCTACTCTTGATCCTTCGTTATTGCCATTAGCATTGCTATCTGTTGGAATGTTTATTGCCGGATTTGGGTTCAAGATGGGACTAGTACCTTTCCATCAATGGTTGCCTGACACTTATGAAGGTGCACCTCCAACCATTACCACTTTACTTGCAGCTGGAACAAAGAAAGCAGGATTTGCAGCAACAATTAGAATAGTTGTTTTGGGAATGGTCGTACTTAATCTTGATTGGACTTTAGCTCTTGGTATAATCGCAGTGATGACGATGACTATTGGTAACATTGCTGCAATCATGCAAAAGAATCTTGCAAGAATGTTGGCATATTCTAGTATTGCTCATGCTGGCTACATTTTGATTGGACTTGCAGTAGCTCCATACAGTTCTCTTGGTTTGCAAGGCTCTCTATACCAAATATTGAATCATGCAGTAATGAAAGGTGCTGCCTTCATAGCAGTTGCAGGAATAGTAACCACACTCGCAGTAACTAACATCGATAAACTCAAAGGACTTGGTAGAAGAATGCCTATTACATCACTCGGATTAGTGATCTCATTATTTGCCTTAGCTGGTGTACCTCCACTTGCTGGATTTTGGAGTAAAATAATGTTATTTGGTGGTGCATTGGATGCTGGTTCAACTATATGGTGGGCACCATGGCTTGCAATAGCTGGAGTTCTAAACAGCGCTTTATCATTAGCTTACTATGGTTGGATCACAAGAAAAATGTACTTTGAAGGAGAAACTGAAAAAAGAATATCTGAACCAAAGTCTATAATTGCAATCATGATATTTTCAATAGTTTTCTTGGTAGGATTCGGTGTATATCCAGATCCAATTATTAAATTTGTAGAATTTGCTGCCCCAACACTTAGCTTAGGTATTATGCCTTAAATGTTGTAAATTTTATAAGATTATCTAAATTCATTTTTGCATCATTATCTGAAATTTTTCTTAAACTTACTCTAGCCTTGTCAGAATATTTTTTTAAAAGTTCTTCCATTTTATTGAAAACATCTCTTGGATCAGAACTTTTCTTGATC
>JAIOPB010000024.1 GCA_021414105.1 Nitrosarchaeum sp.
CATCAAAGGTTGGGCAGAAGACGCTGCACTATAAGCAGTATCTTTTAGCACACACTTTTTTCTTATTTTTAATTAAACAATAGATTTTTTCTTTATTTCTTTTGGAATAATCTTCATAAAGTATTTTAAAAATTCATCTGTCTTGTCAAAATAAACTTCTAAAAATTGATTGTTTTGAAAAAACTTTGTCCATGTGTTTTCAAATACTGGAAAGTCTTTTGGGTCAAAATTCAATCTTGAAGTTTCATGATGTGCAGCAGGAAAAATATCTGAAATTTCAAGTGGTATTAATCCCAGATGGGGACTGTATTGGCAAACTTGGATAGATTCAATATCTTTGAATTTTCGTTTTAATGATGAATATTCATGTGACAAGTATGCTGGTTTTGTATTTGATTCCTTGGTTATGATCAAAGTTTTTTTCTTTGACTTGAACTTTCTAACGGTTTTATGATAAGATTGAATCTCTGGACGATATTGATCCTCTTTTTCATACAGAAAAATTGCTTTTTCTTTGAATTTTGGAGTCGCTATTGCAAGATAATTAGAATTTTCGGTAAGAACATCTATCATTTCAAATAATTTTGGGTGTGCTCTTGCTTTTTTCAAGACATACTCCCACAATCTACCTTCATGAATTGCTTGTTTTACCTTATCAACTTCAATTTTTATTGCATGTAAATTATGTAGCGCAATCTCATTAATTTTCTCAGGACTTTCCATTTGGCGCAATTCATCAGGGGTATACTTTGAGCATATCTCACAATTGCATGGGAATACCGAAATATCTGAAAGATTTCGTGTACCGTCATCAGTGATGTATCTTTCTTGTTTAGCGTATAACATGTAAGAGGCAGAATCAAAAGTATCACAGCCAAGGGCAACTGCAAATGGTATGGTTAATGGATGTCCTGCACCAAAAAGATGCAGTGGTATAGAATGTGGCATATGTTTTTTTGCAGCTATGATCATCTGTGCTAATAATTTGTATTCATATGACTCCATGAATTCTACTGGACTTCCCAAAGCTAGCATCTTAAAACCCATATCGACTAAACTTTTTGTTGATTTTGCTACAAGATCAAAATGTTCTCCACCTTGAATTGGTCCAATCCAGATTTGACCGTTATTTTCACTATCTTCAAGTGTTTTCTTTGAGACTTTGAGAGTATGGTTAACATATGATTCAGCTTTTTTCCATGCAAGTCCATAACCTGTAGGTTTGTCTAACGGAATTGCAAAATCTGTAAGAATTTTTTTTTCAAAATCTGCCATCTCTGAAGGTGATACTTTGACATCACCATATTCTAGAACCTGATATCCTCCTGAATCAGTCATTATGGCTCCATCAAAATCTATTATTTTATGAATTCCTTTTTTTTCAGCTTCATCACCGTAATTGTTTCTGGTGATGTATGCATTTGTAATTACTAAATCAAAACCTATCTCTTTGATCTTCTTGGATGGAATAGTTTGTTTTACAGGATGAATAACTGGCACATAGGCTGGAGTTTCTATTTTTCCATGATTGGTGTGGATTACTCCAATTCTTCCAGCCAAGTCACTTTTCAAAATCTCAAACAAGTTAATGCTTCTAAATAGGAGCGTTATTTAATCAATAAGCAAAAAATTTTTTCAAATCATTTTGTTTTGTTACTAAATCAAGCCAATCTACTTCTTCATTTACACCTCTTCCATTGATTATATTCAGTACTTTCTCTGTAACTTCTGAAATGCTTTTTCCTGTAACATCTACTTGGAATACATTTGTTCCAAACTGGTTTATTGCATCGTGTGCTATAATTCCTAAAATTTCACTACCTGTATTTTCTCTAGTCTTTTCTTCAGTGTATTCTCTTTTTTTATAAACTGTAATCAAATCATATGGATTTCTTCGTAAAACAATTACTATCTTTACTTTAACTGATGATAGAACATATGGTGCTAAATGTCCCACAATTAAACTGGGATTGGAAATTTTCTCTTTAATTATTTTCTCTAATTTTGAGATATCTACATCATTTGTGTCTTCATTTTTCTCAAATAACCCCGCATCTCTGGCAATACTGTTTATGTCACTTATTGGTAATTTTAGATACTTTGAAATTTCTTTTACCACCGTATGTTTTCCTACGCCTGGATTTCCAGTAATTACTATAGACATATTATAAAATCAACATGAACTGAATTAAACAATTTCTGCAATACTAATAAGTACAATAGAATTTTTGTGGGTATTGCAAATCGGCTTACTAGGAAAAGCAAATGTTGGAAAGTCTACATTTTTCTCAGCTTCAACTGAAACTCCTGTCCCAATAGGTAATTTTCCATTTACTACAATTCAGCCAAACATTGGTGTTGCATATGTAAAAGCTGATTGTGCATGCAAACACTTTGGCATCAAACATCAAAATCAATTATGTGTAAATGGAACTCGGTTCATACCAGTCAAGCTAATTGATGTTGCAGGATTAGTACCTGGAGCACACGAAGGAAAAGGTTTAGGGAATCAATTTCTTGATGATGCAAGACAAGCAGAAGTCTTGATACATGTTGTTGATATTGCTGGGACCACTGACATTCAAGGACATCCTGTTCCAATAGGCACACATAATCCTCTTGAAGATGTTGAATTTGTTGAGGATGAGTTTGATCAATGGTTTATAGACATACTTCGAAGAGAATGGGATAAGCTCACTAAAGAAATAGAACAAAAAAGAGCAAAACTAACTGATGGCATCACAAAAAGATTTACTGGTTTGGGAATTAAAGATTATCAAGTACAAGATGTATTACATAAACTAGAACTAGTTTCAAAAAATCCAAAGGAATGGACTGATTCTGATATCCAAACTTTTGTTAAAGAATTAAGAAAAAATACAAAACCAATAATAATTGCAGCAAACAAGGCAGACCTTTGCAAAGATCTTGATATAATTAAAAAAATCACTGACACTATTGTAATTCCTTGCAGTGCTGAGACTGAACTGTTGTTACGAAAAGCTGCCAAAGCTGGGATTATAAATTACGAATCTGGAGATGAACAGTTTTCTGTAGTGGAAAATAAAGAAATACTGCCACAACAACAAAAAGCACTAGATTTGGTAAACACTGTATTTTCAAAAATTCATTCAACTGGAATTCAAAAAATTTTAAATATTGCAGTATTTGATTTGTTAAAACTTATAGTTGTTTTTCCTGTAGAAGATGAGACAAAACTAACAAACAAAAATGGTGATATTTTACCTGATGCAAAACTATTACCGCAAGATTCTACTGCAAAAGATTTGGCAGGTTTGATTCATGCAGATATTGCCAAGGGATTTCTACATGCAATTGACTGTAAAACAAAACAAAGAATCGGCGGTGATCACAAACTAAAAAATGGTGATGTGATCAAAATTATTTCGACATTAAGCAGAGGATAATATGATTGGTCTAGGCGTTGAAAGCACAGCTCATACCTTTTCTTGTGCAATATTGGAAAAAAAAGGAAAACAAGGAAAAATTCTATCTGATGTGAGAAAAATCTATCGTCCCCCTGAAGGTGAGGGAATTCATCCAAGGGAGGCATCGCGTCATCATGTTGAAAATAGTGCTATTGTGTTATCTGAGTGTCTTCAAGAGGCTGGCGTTACAATCAAAGATCTTGATATTATTTCATATGCAGCAGGACCAGGACTTGGTCCTTGTCTGAGAGTAGGTGCAGTAGTTGCACGTTCTTTAGCCTCTTATTACAATATTCCAATCTATCCAGTAAATCACGCAATTGGACATATTGAATTAGGCAAATTACTTACTGGCGCAAAAAATCCGCTAGTCCTTCTAGTCTCTGGAGGACATACAATGCTACTTGCATTTCTAAATAAACAATGGCGAGTTTTTGGAGAAACTTTGGATATTACATTGGGTCAGCTACTTGATCAATTTGGAAGATCACTTGGATTTGCATCTCCATGTGGAAAAAGCATTGAAGACTTGGCTTCATCAACTTCTAATTATGTTCTATTACCATATTCTGTAAAAGGAAATGATGTATCATTTTCTGGGTTGTTATCTGCAACAAAATCAATTGTACAAAAAAGTAAAGCAGATGCATGCTTTTCATTACAAGAAACAGCGTTTGCAATGATTAGTGAGACAGTAGAGCGAGCATTATCATTTACTAGAAAAAAAGAATTGTTAGTAGTTGGTGGTGTTGCTGCAAACAAAAGATTATCTGAAATGCTACAAGACGTTTGTAAAAGACATGGTTGTAAATTTTTTGTAGCTCCACAAAAATATGCTGGTGATTGTGGTAGCCAGATATGCTGGACGGGTTTATTAGAATCACAAGTAAAAAAAGGTGTTTCTCTTGAGGAAACTTTTGTCACACAATCATGGCGATTAGATTCAGTTAAAGTAGATTATTGATTTTTATATTCCTCTATTGCATTTTCAATATTTTTTAGCCAATCTTTAGTATTGAATACTCCAAATTTGTATGTCTGTTCACCTTCTTTTGTTTTGGCAGTAAAACATACTTTTTTTATCAATATTCCTTCTTTCCAAGCTTTGTTTACATCATTTAGTGGAACATCAGCTATGGTATCTCCAAAACGTTTTGAAAAATCCATCATTCTTGACTGTGTCTTATCAAATGCTAGCCTTCTATTTGTTAGAGTCAGAATTCCCGCACCGAGTTTGTCTTCGTTACAATCTTCTTGTTTTAGTCTTTTTTCGCCTTCTTCCATGATTCTCTTTTCGTCATATTCCTTAGGTTATAATTTTAATGAAAATTATAAAATCACTTAAATTTCGAATTAAACTAACATCACAATAAGTGAATCTATGGATCATTCCAAATCTCTCTATTTACTGCCAATCATAATAGGATTAGGCATTATCTTTGGTACTGTTACTGCGTATTTGCAAATATCTGATTATCAACAACAACTATCTCAATCGTTTAAACATGAAATTAATGGCATCTTGGAAGGAGTTATTGATAGAAGAGCAAATGGTTTACAGACAATTAACAATAGTATGATTGGTCTTTTTGAAAGTTCTAATCATATAACGCCTGAGGAGTTTGCAATTTTTTCTGATAGAATTTTTAGTTCAAATCCTGAATTAGTAAATATCAGTATAATAGATCAAAGCCAAACAATACTTTATTCATTTCCACAATCCTATCTTGTAGAAGAAAATTTTGACATGTTATTTCCATCTCATCCAACTCAAATAAATGGTATAAAAACAATGAATATTGAATTTCCTATGAATGATCTTCGTAGAATGATAATCTCTGTACCATTTGATTATTTTATTTCACATGATACGATTCCTAGTCAACACTTTAAGTTGATCTTATTTAGCCCTCTTGATAACAATCTGAAATTGTTTCAAGTATTCAACAACAACGGAATACTTGAAACTGATAACGTAGAGTTTACACAAAAGGAATTAGAAAACATAGTTGAAGTTAATGTTCAAACAAATCTACATGGTCACACCATAAAGAAAGATTATGTTCTAAAATATTTGATTTGGGATGGTGCTTTTGAACCAAATACCGCTTTCAGCAAGTTATTACTAATAATTGGATTTATTGCTTCAGGTGTAATTCCATTTGTAATTTATAAAACAAATAACACCTTAAGACAAAAAATACAAGAACGTTCTCAAATCCTTGAACAAAAAAACCTAGAGCTTGAACAAATCAAAAAATCAAAAGATGAATTTGTGACAATGATCGTTCATGACCTGAAGAATCCTATAGTGCCCATTACATCACTTTCAGATATTCTACTTTCAAACGCACTTGGTGATTTGAACCCTAAACAGACAGATAGAATCAAAATGATCAAATCAAGTGCCATATCATTACAAAATCTAATTCAGGACTTACTAGATTCACAAAAAACAGAACTGGGCAAACTTCATCTCAATTTATTAGAAAATAATCTCTCAGAAATCATCCAAAATAGTATATTAAAACTCACACCAGAGTTTGACATAAAGGAAATCACAATAGAAACAAGCATCGCCAATAATGTTCAATGTGTTTGCGACAAAATACGTATGGAGCAAGTACTATCCAATATATTATTTAACTCACTAGATTTTGTCTCCGAAAAAATTGGAAAGATCTCAATCTCATTAGAATCAGATAATCATACAGCTAAAATCAAAATAAAAGACAATGGCATAGGTATAGAAAAAGACCAATTAGAAAAATTGTTTGTAAAATTTTATCAGATCAAATATAATATGACACGAAAATATGGTGGAACTGGATTGGGACTTGCAGTAAGTAATGACATTATTACTCTACATGGGGGAAGAATATGGGCAGAGTCTGAAGGACTTGGGCAAGGCTGTACATTTTTTATAGAATTACCATTAAAAGATCATGATAAAACAAACACACCTAAAGAAAAATAACATTTTGATAATAATTAATCAGAATTTAATCCAAAATAAACTCTAAATTATAACAATTCAATTATCTATTTAATGAAATTACTAAAAAAAGGAGCAGAAGCTGATATCTATCTTACACAATGGGATGATTCACCTGCAATACTAAAAGTCAGAAAGGCAAAAAGATACCGTAACCCAATTCTTGATGCAAAAATTAGAAAACAAAGAACAATTAAAGAATCTCAAATAATTTCAGAAGTAAAGTCACTTGGAATTCCAACTCCGCTTGTTTACTATGTTAATTTAAAAAAATCATCTATTATAATGCAAGAAATTCCAGGTAAACCTGTTCATGATTTGCCTGATTCAAAGATAATTGAATTATCGACGGAAATTGGTAAACTTGTTGGGATGATGCACAAAAATGGCATAATGCATGGTGACTTGACTACATCAAATTTTATCTTGTATAAAAATAAAGTATATGTAATTGATTTTGGATTATCACAAAAAACAATCAAATCTGAAGATCATGCAGTAGATTTGAGATTAATCAAAGAAATTCTAAACAGTGCACATGCCAAAATAATGGAATCTACTTGGAAAAACTTCCTATTTGGTTACAAATCTGTAGTTGGTCCCACAAATTATGCCAAAATTACAAGCTTGGTATCTATCATTGAAAGTAGAGGACGATATGCCACAGTCATTTGATCTCTTTTTTGTATCTTCAAATTATCACAAATATCAAGAAGCAAAAAAAATTTTACGCTCTTTTGGCATTAATCTCAGATTTTTCAAATATGAACTTGAAGAAATTCAATCATTCTCACTACAAGAAATTGCATCAAAAAAAGCAGTGCAGGCATTTCAAAAATGTAAAAAACCAATAATAGTTGAAGATGATGGACTTTACATTAATTCTCTCTGTGGATTTCCAGGACCCTACTCTTCTTATGTTTTCAAAACTATTGGTAACAAAGGAATTTTACAACTATTAAAACAAAATAGAAAAGCAAAATTTGTTTCCATCATTTCTTTTTGTGATGATAAAAATTCTAAATCTTTTGAAGCAAAAATTGATGGAAACATTTCCAAAACACAAAATGGAGAAGGTTGGGGATATGATCCAATCTTTATACCAAAAAATTTGAATAAAACATTTGCAGAGTTGACTAACAAAAACAAGTTATCTCACAGATACAAGGCATTAAAAAAATTTTCTAATTGGTATTTGCATAAGCTGAAATCCAACGGTCAATGACCCTGTGATTGTTTTGCAATATCACAATTCTTGAAACAAGACTTTCATCCATTATTGAAAATATTTGGCTCTGTTTAGCTATTTCTTCACTAAATTTTCTTACTTCATCCATTTCTAACATGTTTGAATGTTCTAATCTATTAGTTGAACGACCAATATGCATGTATGATTTTATCTCAATAAAGTGTGGACTAGCTTGCTTTAGCATTGACGCAAAAGCAGGAATCATCTCTTTTTGATCATTGTAATCTCTTATGAGCGTGATTCGAAGTACCGTTCTTGTATCTAGTTGTTTTAACATTTCTAGCGTTTTATTCCATCTTTGCCAAGAGTCATCGTATTTTGGTTTGTTAATTTTTAAAAATGAATCATAATCTGCAGCATTTGTAGATAGATACAACTGTGTTGGTAGTGCGTCTTCATCTTGTAATCTCTGAATCATATCTGGTTCTTGTCCATTTGTCACAAGAAAAATTGACTTGGTTGCTTCTAAAGACTTGAGATATTTTATTAATTCTGGAAGCTTGGGATACATTGTTGGTTCTCCAGAAAGTGAAATGGCATAATGACTTGGTAATAATGATTCATCTAATCGCTGCTTGTCATTTCTAGAATCTCCATAATATCCCATGATCAATTTTTTTCGTTCTTCCATCAGTTTAATCAATATCTCTTTTGGCTCTGCAACTTTCTCTGGTTCCATTTTTAACGAATCATAAAATTCCATTGGTCTCCAACAATACACACAACGATTTTCACAATGCATTCCTGCAGGAGAAAATTCCATACAGCGATGTGTAGAAATTCCATAAAATTTATGCTTGTAACAACTTCCTTCATGTTTGAAAGATTTTTTTGTCCAGTGACAAAGTTCTACTGTGGAATGATCTGCAACTCCGTACTTTGCTTTTTTTAATTGTTGTATAATTCCTGGTTTGATCTGTATTAGTTTGTCTTCATCTTCAACTGTTTCCCCAGAACAACTCATATGTAAAACACTATTTTGGTTTACTTAAATTGATCGAGATCTTTGAACTTGAAAATCATTCTCAAAACTTTTCATATTTTTAGCCTATTCCAGAGTGAAGTTTAATAACTGGATCTTTAACGTAAATTTAAGCTTTGAAAAAAATACTCGGATTCCTATTCTTACTTTTAGCTACATTAACTAGCATTCCGGCCAATCCTGCATTTGCAACTCACGATTTAGATCGTGATGGAATACTCGATGAAATTGATAGTTGCCCTAATCTTCAAGAAGATAATGAAGGTACAATCGATGGTTGTCCTTCTAACTTTGTTCCATGGTATGATGAAGACTTTGATGGAATAGAAGATGATATTGATCAATGTCCCAATGTAAGAGAAAATTATAACAAATTCCAAGATGAAGATGGTTGCCCTGATTCACCTCCTCAAACTGGCTCGGGAATACCAGATTCTGACAGTGACGGTTTTATTGATGTTGTAGATTTGTGTCCAACTCAGCCAGAAACTTTCAATGGTATATTTGATACTGATGGCTGTCCTGACAGTTTTGGTTCTGGTTCAGATAGAGATAGAGATGGAGTTCCAGATCACTTGGATTCTTGTCCACTGAGTGCTGAAATCTATAACAAATTCCAAGATACTGACGGTTGTCCTGACAGTGTTACTGATTCCTCATTTGCTGATACTGATAATGATGGAATAGAAGACAAAATTGATTTGTGTCCAACTCAGCCAGAAACTTTCAATGGATATAGAGATGAAGATGGTTGTCACGATGTTGCATTAGATAATACATTTACTGATAATGATGGTGATGGTATTGCAGATAAATTCGATACTTGTCCTAATGAACAAGAAACATTCAACCGCTTTGCTGATTATGACGGTTGTCCTGATTCAATTCCTTCATTCTCTGGAAAACTAAACGATTCTGACGGTGATAGTATTGTGGATGCAGATGATACATGTCCATTAGAACCTGAAAGATATAATGGATTTGAAGACGAAGACGGTTGTCCTGACATTCCTCCTTATTCTACTGACATAGATTCAGACCAAGATGGAGTTCCAAATAGTATTGATCAATGTCCAGCAATAAAAGAAACTTATAACAAATTCCAAGATTATGACGGTTGTCCAGACTTTGTCAGCTCAAATGGAGAAACACCAGATTCTGATGGAGATGGTATTAGTGATTATACCGATTTGTGTCCAACTCAACAAGAAACATTTAACGGAACTTTTGATACTGACGGTTGCCCTGATACTACCTCTATAACTGATAGGGATGGAGATGGAATTATCGATGCAATAGATGCATGTCCACTGTCTCCAGAAACTTATAACAAATTCCAAGATGATGACGGTTGCCCTGATGGCAAATCTGGTTTGTCTTTGGATTTTGACGGTGATGGTATTGTTGATTTATCTGATAAATGTCCATTAGATTCTGAAGTTGTTAATGGAATTTTAGACTTGGATGGTTGCCCTGATGTTTCTGTAATGGATTCTGATTTTGATGGAATTAGAGATTCATTAGATCTGTGTCCTACTACCCCTGAAACATGGAATAGATATCTTGATACTGACGGTTGTCCAGATAATTCTGCAGAATCAGATGTTGACTTTGATGGAGTTTTAGATTCTACTGATATATGCCCACTAGTACCTGAAAGATATAATGGATTTGAAGACGAGGACGGTTGTCCTGACTTTCCATCTTATTTGACCGATGTTGATTCTGATTTTGATGGTATTGCAAACAGCAAAGATACATGTCCACTTGTTCCAGAAACTTACAATAAATCTCAAGACGAGGACGGTTGTCCTGATTCATTATTTGATAATAAAGGAGCTCCTGATTCTGACAATGACGGAGTTAATGATCTTGTAGATCATTGTCCAAATCAAGCTGAAACTTTTAATGGAATTTTAGACTTGGATGGCTGTCCAGATAGTTACATTCCTAATATTGATAGAGATCAGGATGGTTTGCCAGATACAATAGATGCATGTATACTGGCTCCAGAAACTTACAATAAATTCCAAGATGACGATGGTTGTCCTGATACAATTTTTGAATCATTTGTAGTAGATTCTGATAATGATGGAATAGAGGACATACTTGATGATTGTCCACTAGTTGTTGAAACTTATAATGGATTCCAAGATGGAGATGGTTGTCCTGACAGTAACATATCTCAACCAGATGCCGACGAAGATGGAGTTCCTGATGTAATGGATATGTGTCCAACACAAAATGAAGTTTGGAATAGATATGTTGATTATGACGGTTGTCCAGATACTGTTCCAACCGGTACAATTACTCTAGATACTGATGATGATAGAATAAACGACGACGTTGACATGTGTCCTAATGACAAAGAAACTTCTAATAAATATCAAGATTCAGATGGTTGTCCAGATACTGCTCCAGAGCAATCACGATACAAACATGATGCTGATCTAGATGGTATTATCAATGATTATGATCTATGTCCTATGGAACTAGAAGATTATGATGGGGATAGAGATACTGATGGCTGTCCTGACCAATAGGCGTATAGTAAAATGAAAAAATATCAAATTCTAGTATTTCTGCTTTTAATTACTTCCATTGGTATTTTCCAAGCTAATGCTTATGGTGCTGAAGACAATGACAATGATGGTGTACCAAACAGCACTGATCAATGCCCCAATTTGCAAGAA
>JAIOPB010000025.1 GCA_021414105.1 Nitrosarchaeum sp.
TGGTCAAAATTTTTATCCAATAATGCAAAGATTCTACTTAAACGGATTATTTCTGGTCTGGTTCCAAAAATAGACATTATTTTCATTAGATATCGGCTCTCTTCATATGTGAATTAAAAAGTTATTGATGAAATACTATCAATTCAAAAAAGTTTCAAATTCTTTTAAAAATCTATTTGCAACGTTTTCCCAAGTATAATTAGCCTCAACATATTCTCTGCCTTTCTTCCCAAAATTTTCTAAAGACTCACTATTCAGTAATGAAATTATTTGAGACTCAAATTGCTCCAAATTAGCATAAATCAATATTTTTGATTCTTCTGGAAAATCATAGAGCAGTCCTTCTAAAGGAGTCGCCAGAATTGGTTTACCACAAGCCAGAAGATCAAAAATTTTAACTGGGGATAATTTTTTTGTCATGTCAGTAATTTCAAATGGGTTAATGCACAATTCTGCAAGACTGCAATACCGAGGAATATGCAAGTAAGGCACATAGCCTGTAAATACAACTTTGTCCTGTATTCCTAATTTTTTTGATATCTCTTTGAGATTTTCAAGGTGAGCACCTCCACCTACAACAAGCAATTTGAAACAAGGGATTTTTTGGATAATGTTAGGAATGGAATTGAGAATTACAGGTAATCCAGAAATGGAATGTATACTGCCTAGATACATTACAACTCGATCTTGGTTAGCAATTTGAAGATTTTTTTGCAATTCTAAATCTTTAGGTAAAGGTTTCATGATATTTGGATCAACGCCTTGTGGAATTATGATTACATGTTTGGATTTCATATCTTCAGACCATTTTTTCATAAATGGCGTATTTGCAATTACTTCATCAAATTCTGGATATGCAAATTTTTCAAATTTTAAAACTATATTCCTCAAGTATTTTTCATCAATTAGATCATGAACAACATCAAATGTTCTATGGATAATTGGGATGTGAGATTCCTTACATGCTTTTATTGTAGCCTTTGCGTTTGTTACAACAGAATACAATAAAACAATATCAATATTGTAATCTTGCAAAGTTTTTTTAATAAAACGATATGATGTAAAATAAGCAGATAGTCGATTCAGACCTTTAATAGGTATTACAGGAGTTCTTAGAAGTTTAACAGATGATTTTTCATATATTCTATGATAGTTGTCTACATCTTTAGTTTCTTTATTTGATGATTTTCCTGGATCTGGAATATCTATTGCATAAACATTGTGATCCTTTAAAGAAAAAAGCTCTGATAGATGGTGGATTTCATATGTAACTTTCTTTATCCAATCAACTTCGTGAATTATTAAAATATTCATGTTTTAGTAAAGAAATATGTCGTTTTATAGTATTTTGTGTTTTGATGCAAATCACTAGTTACAACTGTTTTAGTTAAATTCCATATTGTTTACGAATATCTTCTTTTATGAAACTTTGTTGATCAACATCTTTTATTTTTTTTGCAGGATTTCCTGCAACTATTATCCTTGGTGGAATATCTTTGGTAACTATAGCACCAGCAGCAATAATTGCTTCATGTCCTATTTCAACTCCAGGACAAATAGTGACACCACCACCGATGGCACAACCGAGTCGTAATTTTGCACCCCTAATTGTAGAAGGAACATTACGTAAATGTCCAATTGGTGAATTATTTGTAAATGTGACACCTGGTCCAATAAACACATATGATTCAATCATTGTTTCAGCACAAACCATGGTATTATTATGAATAGCACATCTTTTTCCTATCGAAACATTGTTTTCACAAATGGTGTTTGAACCAATAGTTGTATCATCTAAGATAATTACATTTTCTCTAATAATTGCATTATGATTGATCCAACAATTATCAGAAATATTTACACCTAGATAGATCGTAACTCCTGTTCTAATCAAAACATTTTTTCCAATTTTTATTTGATATAATACTTCATTTGGATTATCATCTTTTACGTGAGACTGTTTTGATTCATAATAATGTCCAGTAATATTACCATATCCTAATACAGAATTATCTTCTACAGTAGTATTATCATCAATTGAAACAGATTTTAAAAATACATTATTTCCAATTTTACAATTATTACCAATTTTAATATTTCCAACAAGAACTACATTGTCATTAATTTCACAGTTTTTCCCAATGAGAATTTTTTCATTATCAATATTTTTGTTAGTCATAATCATTTTCCTTAACACATCATATAAAAAAATCTACAACTTTTCCTACTTGAAATCCCTCAGCATAATCATTACCTGAAATATGTCCCCAGTATCGCTCTCTTTCAAATATTTCTCTTTTCCATCTAATTTCTCTGCGAGCCCACTCTGACACATATTGAGAAAGTATTTTTTCTTTAAAGACATATTGTTCTTGATTAAAACTGAAAAATAAGTTAGGTTTGAAGATATTTACATTATCACCATAAGAATTGGATTGATACATGAGGAAATTTTTTACATTTCGAAAGGCCGTTCTAGATATTTCCCAAGTTGCTTTATGATCTGTATTAAGATCCCCATACCAGTGAGTAAAAACGGCATCAATTTTCTTGTTATTTGCAATTCCTTCTAAAATTTGCATAATTTTTTTATTATATGCTAATTTGCTGTTAGGTTCTTTATCAGTTGGAATGTAATCTGCTCCAATCAATTCAAATGATTTTAATCCGTATTCTAATGCCTCTGATTCTTTCATTCCTTCATTCTCAACTTTTCCATATTGAGAGCTGCATACAACTACTGAGAAAATATTATGACCTTTTTCCCTTAACTTCTTCAGAGTGAGACCACATCCAAGTTCAATATCATCCCAATGTGCGCCAATTGCAAGTATATTCACTGTTAATCAACACAAGTAAAAATAAGCCAGTCTTAAATTTGCTGATTTATCATAATTTTGAATCAAAAGTTTGTGATTTAACAAATTTTGTGATTCCATCTTTTAGGCTAATAATTGGAGTAAAGTGCAAATTTTGTTTGATTTTCTTTGGATTTGTAGAGCTATGAACAACTACGCCAGGAATAGATTTTTTGTGTATTGTCTTAAGTTTTGGTTTATTTGCTGCTAAGAGGAAAATTTTAGATAATTCATTAACAGAAGTAGATTTTCCAGTTGCTAAATTAAAGACATCAAAAGTTTTCTTTTTGTATTTTAAAGCCAAGTAAAATGCTCTTGCAACATCATCAACGTGAATAAAATCCCTTGTCTGTCTTCCATCTCCAAATATTATCGGCGATTTATTTTCGTTTAATCTATCCATGAATTTTGAGATCACTCCAGCGTACGCATCGTTTTGACGAGGCCCGTAAATATTGAATGGCCTTAGTGCGGTAATGTTGATTCCAAACAGATTTGAATAAATTTTACAGTATTGCTCCCCAGAAAGTTTGGTAGACCCATAAACACTGGTAGGAATTGTAGGCGATGTTTCAGTGATTTTTTTTTCATAGTCTCCATAAATTGCCGCAGATGATGTAAAAACAAGTTTTTTGATTTTCTTTTTTCTACAAAACTCAAGGATATTCAAAGTACCATTAACATTTACATCGTTTACAAAAATGGGATTACTTATTGATTCTACTACGCTTGCTATAGCTGCCAAGTGTATTACTGCATCAACTTTGGGAAGTTCCATGACTTTGTTGAAATTTCTAATATCATATTTGATGAATTTGGCTTTTTTAGAATCTACAAATGTTTTGATATTAGAGTAAAGACCACTGTTTAGATTATCAACAATTATTGGAAAATGATTATTTGAAACTAATAATTCGATTAGATGTGAGCCTACAAAACCAGCACCTCCAGTAACAATAACTTTCATAAAATCACTTTGAGGAATTTTCTCGTACGAGATTTACTATAGAATACAAAATGATCGAAGTCATCAATAAAACAGTGCCAAAAATTATTGTACCAACGCCAATTACAGCAGTACTCAAAAGGATCTGTCTTGTTTCTGTGAATGCTTGAATTGTCATAATTGTAAAGAACAATCCAATTCCAAGAAAGATTAGTCCTGGAATTCCATAGAACTTTAGCGGATGTTCAATTGAGATAAATTTTAGCGTGCTTAGTGTTACAGATGCACCATGCGAGATTGGATGGTGAGTAGAAGTTTCACCTTCATATGATACAACTATTGGCACTTCAGCAATTTTAAACCCATTTTTACTTGCTTTCATAAGAATTTCATTGGATACACCCATGCCATATTCTGATGGGGTTATTGTTGAGAGAACATTTTTGCTATATGCCCTAAAACCGCTTTGAGAATCAGTAACTGCATCCTCTAAAGAAGCATTAGCAAGTTTAGTAATCATTTTTATTCCAATCTTTCTATATTTTGGAATATTTTCCTGATTTCCCTCAAGAAATCTTGAACCTATAACTAGATCTGCTTGGTTTTTAATGATTGGTTCAGCAACAGGCAATACATCAGAAATTCTGTGTTGACCATCAGAATCCATTGTAACTAAAACATCACTTCCTAGTTCTCTAGCTCGTAAAAAGAGTGATCTTATGGCTGCACCGTATCCTAGATTTCTTTCATGATTAATTACAATGGCTCCTAGTTTTTCAGCTAGTTTTCCAGTATTATCACTAGAGCCATCATTGCAAACAATAATGGTATCTGCTATTTTGCTTAAATTTTCAATTATTGAGGCAATATTTTTTTCTTCATTATATGCCGGAATCCCAACAGTAATTTTCACGTTAATCACTTGGTATCTTTTTTCAACATTTTGTAACCATTGTAATACATTGCAAAATCTTTGAAACTTTTAACACTAAGTAGTTTTTTAAGGATATACAAAGGTCTGAAATAATATTCACGGTATGCCCTTTTTGCCCAATATTCCAAATCTTTGGCAGATAATGCATTTGTAGTTAAAACTGGAGCTTGTATTCCACCAGAACCAACACCGGCATAGACAAACTTGTCCCAAGTATCATCTAGTTGAATCAAGCCAGACTTTATGGCTTCATCATACAGTTTGTTGCCAGGAAATGGCATTGTGATGGCAAACTGAGCATATGTACAATCTAATTTTTTTGCAAATTCAATTGTTTTCTTGATTGTTTCTTCTGTTTCTTGTGGCAACCCAATCATATAATATCCAACAGTTTGAATTCCAGCCTCATGAGTCCATCTTACGGCATCCTCTGCTTGCTTGAGAGTTGCTCTACCACCTTTAATTTCATGAATGAATACACCGTGTTCTATTCCATATGAAATCATTCTGCATCCTGCTTTTTTCATTTCTAACAACAATTCTTTGTCAACTAAATCTACACGAGTTTCAGCATCCCAGTATAGCTTAAAACCTAGTTTATCAGGATTCATTGCTTTCATTAATGTCATGGTTGCTTTTCTATTAAGAGACATTACATCATCATAGAAAGTTAATTCTTCAATTCCATATTCTGAATGAAGATATTTGATATGATCAACAACATATTCAGGGGACTGGTTTCTAAATTTCAATCCAAAACTATTTTCTCTGTTACAGTAATTACAGAAAAATGGACATCCTCGTGACCACATTATACTACACCATTTTTTTCCTATGCTCTTAGGAGGATGAGGATGATAACCGTCAGGAAAATGTGGTAATTTATGATAAGCAGGGTATGGTAATGAATCCATATTATCTATGTATGATCGTGGTGCTGTTGGGACTACTTTTCCTTCTTTTCGGATAAACAAGCCAGCTACATCAGAGAGAGGTTTTCCACTAACAATTTCTTCGATTTGTCCTTCGCCCTCATCATATACAATTACATCTAGTGCAGGACATTTTCTCATAGTGACGTCGGCTAAAACAGCATGTGGTCCTCCTAAAACAGTAAGAATTGACGGATTAACTTCTTTTACAGCAGTTGCAGCTTCCAAAGCAGGATTTGCAAATGGTGTAAAAGCACTAAATCCAACTAGATCAGGATTGTGTTTTTTTACTGCCATTTTTACATCGTAAACATAATTTTTTGAGAAATTACCATCAAGAATATCTAAAACATTTACATCAGGTAGTCTTTCAATAACTCCTGCAAGATAAGCTAAGCCCAATGGAGGTTGTGGATGAGGATCTGCATCAGAACCACCTTGTAAAGCATTTGACCCTGTAGGGGGTCTAGTAAGTAGAATTTGCTTATATTTCATAATTAAGACAGAATCTAATCATTATTTAAAGATCATTGGAAATTATTTTGAATAAATCATTAAATCAATTAAAGAATTTAATTTCAGAATAATTTTTCCTTGAATGAATAGTGTAATTAATCTGATTTTATGAGTATCCAAAATTATCCATATTGTTTTAAGCCGTATCAACTAAATCAAGAATAATTGAATTTAAAATATATTAAAAAACCAATTATTAGAAATCCAATTGTAATTTTATCTGCAATCATAACAATTGGAATAGCAATTAGAATTCTTTTTGTTCCATTTGAAATTCCATTGAATTCAGATAATTTTGCATATTTTATGTATGCCATAGATCATAGTCTAGGACAAAATTCAACGATGCAGGTTAGCAATAACGGTTGGCCACTTTTTGTGAGTTTTTTCTTTTCATTGTATAATTCCGACAATTTTTTGGATTATATGGCACTACAGAGGATTTTATCAGTGGCAATTTCTTCATTAACAGCAATTCCAATTTATTTTCTTTGCAGAAAATTTTTTGATGAAAAATTTGCATTATTGGGAAGTTTAATTTTTGTTTTTGAACCAAGAATAATTCAAAATTCAACCTTTGGAATTACGGATCCATTATACATTTTGTTAATAGTTATTGGAATGGTTTTCATATTAAGTTCGAGTTATAAGAAGAATTATCTAGCTTTTACAGCAATTGCATTAGCATCCACAGTAAGAATTGAAGGTCTATTTTTATTGCCTGCGTTTGTTTTCGTGTTTTTTCTAAAAAATCCAATAAATAAAGAAAAAATTTTTCATATTTCGATTTCAGTACTAATTTTTGTTTTAATTGTTTCAGCAGTAGGAATTTTGAGAACAAATGAGTTTGATTCCGATAGCTTTTTGTCTCGTGTAAATGACAGCACTAAAGAACTAACAGATAGTCCGGAAACTAAAATGTACGGTAGCACAATTAATCTTGTTTCTACAGGATTGCTTAACATGTTCAAGTTTATTGGATGGTCGCAAATTCCAATGTTGATCTTTGTTGTTCCAATTGGATTTATACTAATGATTAAAGATAGAAAAATTATCAAATTTGTGCTTGGTATGAGCTTTTTTATTCTTTTACCAGCAGTCTATGCATTTTCATTTGCATCAGATACAAGATATCTATTTCCTTTGTATCCAATTTTTTCATTACTAGCTTTATTTCTTTTTAGATGGATATATGAAAATAAAAATAGATTTTTCAAAATTTCTCAAATTAGTTTGATTGTATTGATTGTAATTTCTTCTCCATTGTTTCTAATTTGGAAGGATGTTGATAGGAATCATGAAAGTGAAGTGTATGAGATTATAAAAGAAATGGTTCCTTCTAATGTAGTAGTAAATAGTTTTGTTCCGGAATCATCGTATATTTTTCCAGCTGGAATTAATCAAATGACTGATTTTCCAAAAACATGGGCAGAAATGTCAATGAATATACCAAAAGCAGTAGACATAAGAGGAATGAATTCAATGGATGAATTATTAACTCAAAAAAGTGGATACATAGAAGATAGATTCAATAGATCTGTATTCGTTGAAAAAATTACACATGTTGTAGTAAAAGAAGACAACAATCCAATATTTTTAAACGACATATTTGAAAATGAAGAAAAATATAATTATTTAATTAAAGAATATGATTCAAAAGAGAAAGGGCATGATATTCACTTTAAACTTTTTAGAATAAATTACGAAGAAATTAAAAATTCTAATTCAGAATAACAATAAAAATCGATTTATTTTGATTCCAATTGTATCAAGTATACTGTGTGAAAATAATTTCTAAATCTAATAAGATAGTGTAATTGATATACAACATAATAAGAAAAAAATCATGAAAGAAAATATGGGTTTTCGGGGTTGGTTCTATTTTAGACAAGGATGGTCTACTTATTTTGCTTTCATTTTTGCAGCCATTAACACCATAGTTGTTACTTATTATCTGGCGATTGAAAATATTCCTGAATTAAAGATCGTTTTTCCATCATTTTATGTTTATTTGATTACTACGGCTTCGATAGGTGTTCCATTGTTAATTTTTATTGGATATGCACATCAGAAAAAAACTGCATCATATAAGGCTGAAGCTGATATCTATTATGAATCAAATCCCCATACATCAAGAATGTATAACAATACAGAATTACTTTTACAATTAAATCTGAAATTAGTTAATCTTTTACTATTAGATTATGAAAAAAATAATGTTTCTAATGAAAAATTAGATGAACTAATAAAATTAAAAAATGAAATTGAAATTTATTTCAGTCAAAGAAAAGACGATAGACAAATTGATATTGCATTATTCAAGAAATTTGCAAACGTGAAATAATTAATCTCTAGTCAATTTCTCATATTCATCTTTTCCTTATACATGAATATTTTTTGTTTTGAATTTTTTTACATGTATTCAATCTTAAGGCCAAAAAAATGTATAAATTTACCAAATAGGAAGAGATGTCTAGCTTAGCTAACGTAATTCCAGATATCATTTTTTTAAAAATTGATTTAATTCATTTTTAATTACTTTTTTAAGAACTTTAGAGGGTTAAAGATGAGATTTTATTTGAGATAAACTAATTGATGTAGGGAACAAGATAATTGGACATATCTGCGATATTAAAAACTGTTAGAAGACGTTTAAAAGAGAAGATTAGAGGGAAAACAAGATATGGTAATGTAGAGTGGAAAAATGCAAATTTTGAATGGTACAGTAAAATACACGATGATAACTTTTTACTGCATCAAGATTTTATGAGATATCTTAAAGAGAGAAAAGATATCAAAACTGTTTTAGAGGCAGGATGCGGTGCAGGAGTATACGCAATAAGACACAAAGATCTGTTTAATGGATTGTCCTATACTGGCCTAGATATATCAAATGAAGCTATAGAATATTGTAAGAAAAATTCTAATTTTAATTTTATTTGTGGGGATTTAATAAAAATGGAAATTATTGAAAAATATGACTTAGTTTATTCGCATGCCGTAGTAGATCATGTATATGATATAGATACATTCATTTCAAAGCTTTGTTCATTATGCAAAAAATATGCTTACATTAACGCGTATAGGGGATACTTTCCCAATCTAAAAAACCACAAGATGACTTGGAGAGATGATGATGGTTGTTACTATAATGACGTGTCCACAGTACAGATAAGAGAGGTTCTTATTAAAAACGGTCTAAAAGAAGACGAGTTTGTGATTCGTTCTCAAGAAAATGGTCTTGGTATTACACAGACAGTAATTGAGATAACAAGAAAATACTAGTGCTAATACTTTAATCCTGTAACACTAATTCCACTTTCAATTTCTTTAAAGCTGGTAATTTTTATTTTAGTATCACGGTACCACTTACGTACTTCATCAGGAGTATGTCTATAAGCAAATTTTGGATAATACCAATCAAAATTTACACCAACACTTCTCTCAAAATCACCATCTTCAGCCCAAAAACATTTCAAAAAATGCCAGTAGATAAATCTCTGAACATCATATGTACCTGCCTTAATGTTTAGTAGTTTAATATCATGTGGTATAGTGATTTTCTTTTTTAGATTAGATAGAGACTTTCCTAAAATGGTCATATCTTTTGAAAACTCTACACAATCACTAACAGACATTTTTGTTGTTTTAGAACGAATGTAATCATCTGCAAATTCTCTTATTGGAGCCTTCTTATTGTAAACATATATGGAGATATGACCATCTTTTTTGAGAAATTTTGTCAGATATTTGAATGATGTTTCAGTATTTTTAGTATGGTGTAACACCTGATCAGAATAGACATAATCAAAAAAACTCTTTTTAAATGGAAGTTGACGCAAGTCTGCTTGCAAAAAATGTATGTTTGCAGCAGCACCATATTTCTTATACGCAAAATTTACAGATTCACTAGCATCTATTGCAAATACAAGTGCTTGTTTGTTGGTAGATAGAAAGTTTGCACTATTACCAAGACCGGTTCCTGCGTCAAGAATATTGTGTTTTGTAAGTAGAAATTTATTGAAATTATCAAGTGTTTTCCATTGGAATCGTTCTAAAAACCAATTTCTTTGAAACTCAAACCATTTTTTCTCATGATATGATTTATGGTATATTTTCCATTTTGATGAAAATGCATCTTCAGTTTTTACAAAATCCTTTGTTAGATCGGTGACAAATCTAGGAATTCCATCTGTAATAGTAAATTTGTGTTTATTTACACAGATCAAATATCCTTCTAGTATTTCATTGTTGGATTTTTTTGTTATTTTGAGAGTGAAATTTTTTCTACATGTAGGACAAACAAGATATTCAACAAGGATAGGCTTCAAGCTGTTTTAACTGATTTTTTATGGCTTTAAAAATATTAGTATTACATACAATATCGTTTATTTTACAAAATGTCTTAATACAGACATTATTTTCATTATTGTGAATATAATTGAGATTATTGATAGGAGGTTCTACTTCGAAGATGTTTCATCTAAAGGAATTTGCAAATGCTCTAACAGATTTAGGAGTTGATTGTAAAGTGGTAGTTGATACAGATGTTTGCAGAGGTTTTCCAAGTCGTAAGGTTACAGATTGGTTTCAAACTAGAAGGAAATTTGAT
>JAIOPB010000041.1 GCA_021414105.1 Nitrosarchaeum sp.
TAACATGGTACTTGGAATTATCATTGCAGTTGGAGTAGCATCGATTATTGTCTTTATCATAATAAAATTAATTCGAAGCCCAAATATGATAAATCATGTCGGAAATACAAAGCAGTGCATAGCATGTGGACGCAAAACGAATTCATTAATTTGCCCATTTTGCAAAAAAGATTCAAATTCCCTAAGATAATTCCAAACTATTTAGGATTAGAAAGCACCCATTAGTTTCAATCCCATTGCAATTAACAAAATACCACCAAGTATTATCAGCACGCCATTTCTAGACATATACGATCTTGATCAAACTACTATATCAAATGCCTTTTACAAGAGAATTTGAATCAATAGTTACAAACCAAAAAGACATTCTAGATATCATTGTAATGAATAATGCACATTACAAAACAATGCCATCCCATTCGATAGTGTCTTGGCAGTTATACGATATCCATCTTGCAGTCCCTTGCCGCAAATATAGCACTCTACTTCAGATACACTTGATTTTACTTCGGGTGTTTTTTTGAAGTATAGATCTTGCATCAGTGTCGATTTTGTACCCTGCATGGTCACAGAGTATACGTTAAATTATCATATAAAGGTACCGTACTATACCGTAATAGATTGTGGCTAAAGTCACCTCATCAATTTAAATAATAAACGAGTAAAATTTTGTCTATGGGTGGACACCTTTGGAAATTCTCAACCGAAAGTAATACCACTAGAGTTATCTGAAAATCAATTTCAAATATACAATAAAATTTCTAGAAACTATTCACATTCATTTCTCTTTGAATCACTAACAGGTCCAGAAATACTAGCTGAAACATCGGTGATGGGATTTGACCCTAAAATAATTCTCAAAGGATACTCAGACAAAGTAGAAATCAAAATAGATGGCAAAACAAAAACTATCCAAACAAATGACCCATTTGAGGAATTAAAAAAACTATTAGGAAAATCAGAAGATCAAAGTTATAGATATTTGGGGGGTGCTGTGGGTGTTGTAAATTATGATGCAATCAGATTGGTAGAAAATATTCCAGATACTCATGATTCGCCACAACCATTAATGGAATTTGGAATTTATGATGACGGAATATTATATGATAATCTACACAAGAAATTATTTTATTTTTATCATGATCAAAATAGATTTGAACAATTTAAAATGAGCAGTGATTCATTTGGAGATTTTAAAGCAACTGAAATAATACCAAACATGAACCAAGAAAAATTCTCAAATATAGTAAACAAGGCAAAACAGTACATCCATGATGGAGATATATTTCAAGTGGTGTTATCTAGAAAGTTTACGTTTGATACACATGGAGATAATCTGACACTATACAAAACACTACGGAGACTAAATCCATCACCATACATGTATCATCTAAAACAAGATAATAAAACCATCATTGGAGCATCACCTGAAATGCTAGTAAGAATCACAAATGATAAAGTAGAAACATTTCCAATTGCGGGAACTAGAAAAATTACGGATGATGAGGAAAAAAACAAACAGTTAGCTGATGAACTACTCCATGATGAAAAAGAATTAGCAGAGCACACCATGTTAGTTGATTTGGGAAGAAACGACATAGGCAGAGTATGCAAGTATGGAACTGTACACACTGAAGAATTAATGCAGATCAAGCGATTTAGTCATGTACAGCACATAGTAACACATGTTGTAGGTAATTTGGCGCCTGAAAACGATATGTTTGATGCATTTAAGGCAGTATTTCCAGCAGGAACGGTATCAGGAGCTCCAAAAGTTAGAGCCATGGAGATAATCGATGAATTAGAAACTGAGGCAAGAGGACCATATGCAGGGGCAGTGGGATATTTTTCATTTAATGGATGCTGTGATTTTGCAATTGCAATTAGAAGTATATTCATAAATGGAAATAAGGGATTTGTGCAATCAGGGGCAGGAATTGTCTCAGACTCTATTGCAGAAAATGAATTCAAAGAAACAGAACATAAAGCTGGGGCTATGCTTCAAGCGCTAAGGGAGGCAACAAAATGAAATTTCTAATTATCGATAATTATGATTCGTTTGTATACAATATTGCACAATACTTGGGAGAATTAGGAGTAGATTGTGATGTCATTAGAAATGACAAGATAACACTAGAACAAATAAAACAAAACAATTATGATGCAATAATCATATCACCAGGTCCAGGAACCCCAGCAGACAGAAAATATTTTGGAATATGTAGTGATGTAATCAAAGACATTGGGCCTACCACTCCAATATTAGGAGTATGTTTGGGACACCAAGGAATCATTGAGGCATTTGGTGGTAAGGTTACAAATGCAGGTTGTGTAAGACATGGTAAGACCAGTCCAGTTGAGCATACAAATTCAGAATTGTTCAAAGATGTCAAGAATCCATTTAGAGCAACAAGGTATCATTCACTAGTTGGAGACAAAACAATAATTCCAGATGCGTTAGAAGTAACAGCTACTGCAGCTGATGATGGAGAAGTCATGGCAATAAGACATAGAAAATATCTAATAGAAGGAGTGCAGTTTCATCCCGAATCAATTATGACAGAAGATGGAAAAAAGATTCTCTCAAATTTCATAAAACAGGTGAAAAACAAAAAATGATTTCAGATTTAATTTCAAAGCTACAACAAAAGACAGATCTCACATATGATCAGATGAATGACGTCATGACAGTGATTTTATCAGGTAAAACAAACGATAAAGAAAACTTGGATTTTCTATCCAGTTTAACAGAAAAAGGTGAAACTGATGATGAGTTACTTGGGATGCTTGATAAAATGCAGGAATTTGCCCTTAAAGTAGAGCCTAAAAACAAGGGAAAAATAATCGATATGTGCGGTACTGGGGGGGATAATCTTCAAACATTCAACGTATCCACGACTGCCTCTTTTGTGGTAACTGCTGCGGGAGGAATCGTAGCAAAACATGGCAATCGTTCTAGTTCAGGCGTTTCTGGAAGTGCAGATATTTTTGAATATTTTGGATATGATCTAAACTCAGAACCAGACAGAATTGCAGACATACTTCAAAAACACAACATATGTTTTATGTTTGCACAAAAATTTCATCCTGCAATGAGACATGTCTCAAATGCAAGAAAGCAATTAGGAAAAAGATCAGCGTTTAATCTTTTAGGTCCGCTATCAAATCCAGCTTGTGTCAAAAATCAAATGATAGGAGTTGGCGATATTGAATTTTTAGATAGACTGCCATTAATTCTAAAAAGAAATGGAGCAGAAAATATCATGACAGTTCGCTCTGATGATGGTATGGATGAATTTTCTACTAGTGCAACAAACAGAGTATGTATTTTAAGAAATGATAAAGTATTGATGAATTCAATTGATCCTCAAGTAGTAGGGTTACACAAATCAACACTAAGAGACATTCAAATTAAAACAAGAGAAGATGCAATAAAGGCATTTGTGGGAGTGTTAAACAACACTGCAAATCAAGCCATGATAGAAACAGTAGCTCTTAATGCAGCTGGGGGATTAATTGTTGCAAACATTGTAAATAATTTTGAAGAAGGAGTTGAATTGGCATTAAAGACAATTAAAGATGGAAAAGCATTCAAACTATTAGAAAGATTTGTTGCAGATACAGGAAATATTTCAAAATTAAAGGAGATGATATGATGACAGAAAATATCCTAAGAAAACTAGTAAACAATTCACAAGATGCAATTGATGATGGAGTGTATGATATAGATGTAAAATTGCAAAAATCAAACAAGGATTTTTTACAAATAATAAAAACAAATAAACATGCAACGCTACTTACAGAAATAAAATTTTCATCCCCATCTTTGGGGAAAATTAGAACATTATCAGATCCAGCTAGTATCGCAAAACAAATGATTGCAGGTGGCTCTAAAGCACTGTCTATTCTTACCCAGCCTCATATGTTTAATGGCTCACCAGAGTACTTTATGCAGGTAAGACAAGCAGTAGATGTTCCATTATTGATGAAAGATATTATGATTGATACGATACAAATTGACGCTGCAAAAAAAATAGGAGCAGATTACATATTAGTTATTCAGTCATTATTTGACCAAGGATTTCTCAAAGATATTGATGAGTTCATTAAATATGGTCACAAAAAGGGGCTGAAAATTTTACTAGAGGTTCACACAAAACAAGAATTTCAAAATGCGCTAAAAACTGAATCGGATCTAATTGGAATTAACAACAGAAACCTAGACACCTTAGAGATTGACCTTAAAACTACAGAAAGAGTACTAGAAGGATACAAAAAGACAAGACCAATACTATCAGAGAGCGGAATTGAGACAGCTGAAGACATACAATATCTAAAAAAGTGTGGAGCAGATGCATTTCTAATAGGATCCAGCATAATGAAAAGCGATAATATCGAAGAACATGTCAGAAAATTGGTGAAGGCATATTGAAGTATCCCAAAGATGGCAGATTTGGAGAGTTTGGCGGCAAGTATATTCCAGAGACACTAGTTCCTGCAATTGAAGAACTAGAAGAAAACTATCTTAAATTCAAAGACAATAAAGATTTCAAAAGAGAATTAGATTATTATCTCAAACAATATGCAGGAAGACCAACTCCGTTATACTATGCAAAAAATTTATCAGAAAAATGTGGTGGTGCTAAAATCTATCTAAAAAGAGAAGATCTACTACACGGAGGAGCTCACAAAATAAACAACACATTAGGTCAAGCACTACTTGCAAAAAAAATGAATAAAAAAAGAATCATTGCGGAAACAGGTGCAGGTCAACATGGGGTAGCTACTGCAATGGCATGTGCTGTTTTGGGAATGAAATCCGAAGTATACATGGGATACAAAGATACCATACGGCAAAAGCTAAATGTCTACAGAATGAACATGCTTGGTGCTAAAGTTCATCCAGTAAAATCAGGCTCACAAACTCTCAAAGATGCAATAAATGAGGCAATCAGAGACTGGATTACAAATGTAGAATCTACATATTATTTGCTAGGCTCTGCAGTAGGTCCTCACCCATATCCTGTAATGGTAAGAGATTTTCAAAGTGTGATAGGAGAAGAAATTAAAGTGCAGATGAAAAAAATATCAAAAACGCCAGATATTGTAATTGCATGTGTTGGTGGAGGATCAAATGCAATCGGGACATTTTATCCACTAGTTGATACAAATGCCGAAATTATCGGAGTCGAAGCAGCAGGTAAAGGATTAAAATCAAAATATCACTCGGCGACATTATCAGCTGGCAGTAAAGGAGTGCTTCATGGAATGATGACATATCTATTGCAAGATGACGAAGGGCAAATCACAGAAACACACAGCATTTCAGCAGGATTGGATTATCCAGGTGTAGGTCCAGAGCACTCTTATCTAAAAGATACCAAGCGAGTAAAGTATCACTCTGCAACAGATGCCGAAGTAATTGATGCATTTTTGATGTTGACTAGAACTGAAGGAATCATTCCAGCCCTAGAGTCAGCTCATGCAATAGCTGAAGCAATGAAGGTTGCAAAAAAGAGTAAAAAATCAGAATCAATTGTAGTTACACTTTCAGGAAGAGGAGACAAGGACGTAGAAGAAGTACAAAGGTATCTGAGCAAACATGGCAAGAATTAAAGAAAAATTTGCAGAACTCTCTGCAAAAAAAGAAAAGGCATTAATCGCATACATTATGGTCGGATATCCAAATGAGAATGCAACGATATCTGCAGTAAGAGGACTAATCAAGGGAGGAGCAGACATTATAGAATTAGGATTCCCATTTTCAGATCCTCTAGCAGATGGTCCTATAATTCAAAATGCCAGCACTGTATCTTTAGATAATGGAACTAAAATTAGCCGATTTTTCAACATTGTAAAAAAAATTAGAAAAGAAACAGACATACCATTGATTTTAATGACATATACCAATATTTTGTATCATAAAGGATATTCAAAATTTATTGCCGAAGCCAAAAATGCGGGAATTGATGGATTCATTCTTCCAGACATGTCAATTGAAGAATCAAAAGAATATCTTGCATCTGCTAAAAACATGGCAGATACAATATTTCTAATATCTCCAAACACAACAAAATCAAGGATAGAAAGAATCACAAAATCATCTTCAGGATTTTTGTATTTAGTTGCAGTGTATGGTACCACTGGAGTAAAGATGGGAATTCAAAATTATACGCTAAATGCAATCAAAGAAGTTAAAAAAATTACCAAGGGAAAGATTCCAGTTGGGATAGGGTTTGGGGTTTCAACTCCGGAGGATGTCAAAAAATACATCAAAGCGGGAGCTGATGCAGTAATTGTAGGTAGTGCATTTTTAAAACTAATTGAAAAGACACCTCAAAATAAACTTGAATCAAGCATCGCAGCATTTACAAAAAGTCTCAAAAGACAAACCGTCCAAACATGACTGTAAAAATTCAATGAATCAGTAACGAACTTTGCCACATTTTCTACATGATAATGTGCCATTAGAGACATATTCATGGTTACAAGGCTCAGATTCTACCATCATAATTCAATTCCAAAAAATTGTAATATTATTGAATAACGATGTAAACTTTGAGTGTGTATACAAAATCATTTTACATAAAACCAATGAGCGAATCAATTAAAGATTCAAAATGAATGACAGATATTGGATTTAAATACACAGATTTTGATGATAAAATAATGAGGTTTTTCCATAATAAGAAAAATGACTGCATACAATGTGATGCAAAATTTGACAGTCATGATGATTTGGTAAAACACGTCATACATGAACATCATAAAACTATCGTAATCTGCCAATACTGCAAAAAAGAGTTCATTCATGAAAAGGACAGACTACATCATTCCAGAGAAGAACACAAACATATGTTAGAGAAGCGTTCACGAAAAGATTCACATCCTGAGGAATACAAAACTCAAAGCAGAGTGGATGCATTCAAATCCAGATTTAGCGATAAACTATAACAGTTCGTTAAAGAGTAGTGGTCTGTTATTTTCAACGGGAAGTGGGGGGAACTTTATTTCAGGCAAAGACCACTATCTAGATGTACTCAGCATACAGATACGTATTGTAAAATAAAAAATACACGTTAAAAAGTCCAAACACTCGTTAAAAAAAATAAGAAATTTCATACGCATGTAAGATCTCCACGCCAGAATGAGATCGTATCATTTTAGTGTCTGATCAGCAAAACATACAAAAACCAGATACTTGTTTTCTTAATGTGCAGACGAAGCTTATTTTTGTCACAGGGGGGGTAATGTCAGGACTTGGAAAAGGCGTAACAACATCATCGATTGCAAAATTATTACAATTAGCAGGCCAAAAAGTGTCTTGTATCAAAATAGATCCCTATCTGAATTATGATGCAGGAACCATGAATCCAGTTGCTCATGGGGAAGTCTTTGTAACAGAAGACGGTGGTGAGTGCGACATGGATATTGGAAATTATGAGAGATTTCTAAATCAGAGCATTCCAAAAAGTCACAACATTACCACGGCTCAAGTATATTCAGCAGTAATTGAAGCAGAAAGAAAAGGAGAATATCTAGGCGCATGTGTTCAGATAATTCCCCACATCACAGATGAAATCAAAAATAGAATCAGAAAAATTGCCGAAGAAGAAAAACTGGATTTTTTGATTGTAGAATGTGGAGGCACGGTAGGAGATATTGAATCATTGCCATTTTTAGAGGCACTAAGACAGATGAGAGTTGAAGAAGGGCCACAAAATGTAATTTTTGTTCATGTTACACTTGCACCATCATTAGATGTAGTAGGAGAGCAAAAAACAAAACCTACTCAGCACAGTGCACAAGAATTAAGAAGGATTGGTATCCAGCCTGATTTTTTGGCAGTAAGATGCACAACACCACTAGAAGAAAAGACAAAGAAAAAAATTGCGTTATTTACCAATGTCACTGCAAATGACGTATTATCATGTCACGATGTAAAATCAATTTTTCAAGTACCACAGATATTGTATGATCAGGGAATAATGGATTCATTATTTACAAAGTTTGGAAAAGTTGGAATGGTAAACGCATCTGCAAATTGGGACAAGTGGAATAGCATTGCAGAATCTATGATAAATCATGAAGACCAAAAAGTAAGAATTGCAATGGTTGGAAAATACGTTACACTTGCAGATAGTTATGTTAGTGTAAATCATGCACTAAAGCATGCAGGTGCAAAGTTAGGAAAATCAGTTGAAATTGATTGGATTGATTCAGAAACAATAACAGATTTTAATAATTTATCAAAATATGACGGCATACTAGTTCCAGGTGGATTTGGAACAAGAGGTTCAGAAGGAATCATAAAAACTGCAAATTATGCAAGAGAGAAAAATATACCATATCTTGGAATATGTTTTGGATTTCAGCTAGCTGCAATTGCATTTGGAAGAAATGTTTTGAAGTTAGAGGATGCAAATTCTACCGAAATAAAAATAGATGCTAAAAATCCAATTGTAGATTTACTTCCAGAACAAAAAAACATATCAGATATGGGGGGATCATTAAGGCTTGGCGCAAACGAGATTCAAATAAAACCAGATACAATATCGCATAAAATCTACAATTCAAATACAATTAGCAAAAGACACAGACATCGATATGAGATCAATAAAAAATACATTCCAGAATTTGAGAAAAATGGATTGATATTTTCAGCTGAAAGTGACGGAGGCAAAAGAATGGAAATGTTAGAGATTCCATCTCACAAATTCTATCTTGGAGTGCAGTTTCATCCAGAGTTTAACAGTAGGCCAGGATATCCAGAGCAAGCATTTGAGGCATTTGTAAAAGCTGCATCTCAGAAATAGAAAACGAGGGATTTTAACTACTAAACATGGTTTCAGAATGTCTCAATAATGGGAATTGCAACAAATGAACTAATAACAAGACTATTAAAGAATCCAAAATAAGAGTGAAGTGAAAATTTGACAAGATGTACAATTTGTGGAAAAGAATACCATGCAGGAGTAAAGAATTTTTGTTCTAATGCTTGCTACGAATCAGATCTACAAAAAAGAATCAAAGATGCATGCGGTGATGACACATCACATACTAAAAACTTGTCATAATATTTTACAATACTAAAAAATAAAATCTATTCTATCTTTGATATTTCATAGATTTTTTGTCGTGCGTCTCTAATTGAAACCTTTTTTTTGACATATCCTTTTTTGAGCAAATGGCTAAGTGCCAATCTAACTGTTCTGTCTGGAAGTAAAGTCTTGTTTGCAAGATCTTTTTGTGTAAGCGCCCCTTCATACTCTAATGTCTTTAGCAATAATTTAGAGCTTGGAGGCATACTAAGTAGTTCTTCAGCTAGATGAACCTTCTTTGCAAGTGCAGAGATTGCAGTAGAATCTGTTTTGAGTCGGATTATTTTTGCAGGAGGTAAAAACTGGGTACATTCTACCATATTGTTTACTTTGTATCTATCTAATCCATCAAGAACAACTTCACAATGTAATCTAGCTGAAATATCACTAATTTGAATAGAACTTTTATTTGATACAATGATTGGTCTTCGTGTAATATCTAAAGAGTTCACTGAAATTATCTCAAACACACCAGAATCCTGAAACAACATAGGTCCACCAGCAGACATTGAATATGCAGAAGACCCAATCGGCGTAGATACAATAATTCCATCACTGTTATCGTGCCATACTTCTTCGTCATTAACACGTAATGTGTGCTCCATAAGCATTGCACTTTTTGATGAGAATACTGCAACATCATTTAAGACAGGATAGACATTTTTTCCATCAATTTTTACTCCTAGTCTTGGAACTTCCTCCACCGTGTAATTTTGTTTTTTCAGGATTCTTACATATGAGGGGAACTCCCTAAGATCGACCTGAGCTAAAAATCCACTAGATTCGCCCTCACTTATTCCTAAAACAGGCGTTGTTGAATCAAAAGATCTATGAAAATAGTTTCTAACTCCCTTATCTCCACCCAACACCAAAATACAATCAGCTTGTTTTACTTTTGATTTTGCAGCAATTACAAATGATTCAATTTCTGCATCATCTAAAATTTTTTTTATGATCTTTGCTGCAGAGTCCGTTGTACCAGAACCATAGATTCCTATTTGCACAGAGAAATAAAACTAGGAGTACAATAAAAGGATAAAGTGCTAAATCGTTCTATATTTTACTAGATTGTAAAAATAAGAAGCATTAGTCTCAATTGCACTCTTTTGAGGTATTTTAAGCAGACCTACTTGTTTTGAATCAAGTGCAGCCTGTGCAGCTCCGCCTGCAAAACACAGTGCCCAAAGAAAGTCCTTTTCTTTTAGCATGGTACAACAAAATGTTGCACAAAAAATATCTCCAATGCCAGTAGTATCATAAACTTCTTTGTTTGGCAATGTTATAGAATAGACTTTGTCCTTTACCAATAATGAGACTTCAGTTTTGTTTGTAAAAAGTACATGTTCTACGCCTTTTTTCTGTAGTGCCATCATCATCTCATCATGAGAACCACTAACAATTTTCTGAGACTCATCAGGGTTTACCTTGATTGCATTTACATCAGATAAATCAAGTTCCGTGTTCTCCAAAATTACATTTTTATCTGAATCCACTTGCCTCAAAAACCCCTGAGGATCAACTAGAGTAAAACTAGAATCTTTTTTTATTTTAGTAAATACATCAGCAGTGATTTCATGAAATATTGGTGTGATCATAGAACCGTCTGCATTTATGGTAATGTATTCAATTGGATCGCATTCGTGTAATAGTTTAAGCGTTCTATCTGAACCCGTGATATCTATTGCAAATCGAGTTGTAAGTTTCTCAGATATTGCATTTTCAAAATGAATTTTATTTTGAGTCAAATATTGCATTGGAAAATCCCTACCAAATTTGGTGTAAAGATCAACATCAAATTTGAGCTGTCTTGCAGTCAATCCACCATAACATGCAGCACCCCCAATTTGCTCATGATTTGTGCCATCAATAGTAATTGTATCAATTGCACAGTGTGAAAATAATGCTAGTTTCATTGATTATAATTTCAAACAATATCGATTTAGTTTTTTGCATTCTTTTTTTCAAAACATTCTGTACATAGTATAATGCCTTTCAATATCACCAAATCCATATTTGATCTAAAGCAGACATGACACAAACCACGCATTATTTATCAATAAGAAATACTAAATCTGGCATTAAAACATGATTGGGTTTTGAATAAATGACAAAAATAAGCCCAATCCAATTTTCTTAATCATACGCAAGATTATAAGGAGGCAAATTCGATTGTGTTCATGCCACTTAAACGTGCAAGTAGGGGACGTACAAAAGGAGGTAAGGGATCATCAGGCACTATACAGTGTACAAACTGTGGTTCAACAGTACCAAAAGACAAAGCAAAGAAAGTCACATCTAGACTAAATCTAGTAGAACATACTTTGGCCAAAGAACTACGTGCACAAGGAGCATACATCGCATCACCTACAGTATTGAAATGGTATTGCATTTCATGTGCAATTCACTTTAAGATTCTAAAAATTAGATCTGAAGACAGTAGAAGACAACGCGGCAAACTTCGTTAACAATATTGTATTTTGTAGATTTGAAATTTTAGTTTTTTGCCTAGCTCAGATCGTGAAACAGTGAATCATTTTGTACATCAATCAATGCTCTATTATTCTTCATTGCTGGGCAATCTAGTAAATCTTTTCAATATAAAAAAACGTTAGTTAATTTGTATTTTATTGACAAAGCAAAACAAGTCAATACAGAAAGATTATTCTCAAATGGTATTTACTCTACTCAGTTTTTTCTTTGATGTTTTTAGCAGTTACAATCATTCTTTGAATTAGTGTAATTCCAGCAATTACTACTACAATAATCACCGCGGGCTCCATGTATCCAATTATTCCAATAATGGCAATTACCAGTAAACGCTCGGCTCTCTCCCCAATACCAACCCCCTGTAGCTTGATGTTTAATGCATCAGATTTTGCTCGAGCATAACTTACTAATAACGACAAAGTAATTGCAAGCATTACAAGATATGGTTCGGCATATCCACCAACTATTAGTCCCAAAAATATTGCAACTTCTGCAATCTTGTCAAACATGGAATCAAGATAAGAGCCCTTTTGGGAAGTTTTGCCAGTTGCTCTTGCCACTTGTCCATCGACCATATCAAAAAATCCAGATACAAGTAATAGCATTCCACCAATAATCAATCCAAATTCAAGACCTAATCCATAGATTAGTGCAGATGCAAGAGCAAACACAAGACCTATCACAGTCCAAAAATTTGGCGAGAGTCCTGTAGACGCAAATGTCTTTCCAATCTTTTCAAGTGTGGGCTGCAGTATGCCTCTTAGATTATTTAACATGTAATTTTCCTAGTTAGACTTTTTAATAAAGTGATTTGGATGACATTAACAAATTTTTCATATTGCAAAAACATCAAGAGACAACTCATTTGTAGTTTAATCGATTCAAATTCATAGCAATTAAAGTAGACATTATCTTTGCTGCAATTGATGCAGTAGCCCCATTATCATATTGAGGATTTAGCTCCACAATGTCAACGCCTGTTACTTTTTTGTTTTCAAGTGAATAAATCAAATCAAAGAGTTCACGAGAGGTCATGCCTGCAGCTTCAGGATTTCCAACACCTGGTGCATATGCAGGATCCAATACATCAAGATCAAAACTAGTATACATGGAATCAAATGAAGATGCAAATTCCTTTAAAAGTTGGGGGCCTTTTCCTTCTCGTACTTGTCTATCAGAAATTGTTTTGATGTTGTGTTCTTTGAGAAATTCTAGTTCTTCTTTTACAAATGCTCGTGCACCAACGTGCAAGATATTATCTGCACCTCTTTTTTCTACAATTCTTCTAAGATAAGCGGCATGACTTAGTTTGGTGTTTGCATATTCATCACGCAAGTCATAATGAGCATCAAATACAACATAAGCAGTTTCTTTTGGGAAACTCATGTATGTGCCATATGTGAGAGAGTGTTCACCGCCTAAAATGAACAGTTGCCTGTTCTTTGCAACTAGCTCTTTTGTGATTTTGCCAACCATGTCAATCATCTCACTTGCCGAAACTGTATGAGTGGTATTTCCTAAATCTTCAATATTTACAGATTCTAGATCAATGCCAAACTGAGGATGAAATATCTCAATATTGTTAAATGCATCACGAATTACATCAGGTCCGAACCTGCATCCAGGTTTGTAAGAGTGAGTAGAGTCAAAAGGGATTCCAAATACAGTTGCCACAGGCTCAGAATCGTCACCAGACGCGGTGATCATGGGATTTCTGTTCATGTATAAATCGAGAAAACTCATTTTTACACCATCAGTTGGGGTCTCTGTGAGAGATACTTTGGAAGGTTTAATCCAGTGAATGGTTTGTCTTTTGTTTGCTCACTTACTTCATTAATAAAATCATTAAATGTCAATTCTCTAACATCTCCTGTTTGTCTATCTCGAATACTTAGATTTTCCGAATTTGCTTCTTTTTCTCCAATTACAATAGTATAGCGAATCCAGTCTTTTTCTGCATCTCGGATTCTTTTTCCAATACTTTCGTTTCTATCATCAATATCAACTCGTATATTGTAAGAGGATATTTTATCAGCCAGAGTATTACATA
Organism: Nitrosarchaeum sp.; assembly: GCA_021414105.1. Classification (GTDB taxonomy): domain Archaea; phylum Thermoproteota; class Nitrososphaeria; order Nitrososphaerales; family Nitrosopumilaceae; genus Nitrosarchaeum. The sequence continues at coordinate 13,639 of JAIOPB010000041.1, forward strand.
TGCCAGAGAACTCTTCTTTTAGTGGAATTACACGCACTTGTGTTGGGGCAAGCCATAGTTGGAATTGAGGTTTTCGTCCTTCCTTGATATCTTGTGCGGCCTTTTCTAATAGTACATAGATTATTCTCTCAATTGCACCACTTGGAGAGTTGTGTAAAATTATAGGATGTTTACGAACATTGTGTTCATCTACAAATTCAATTCCATAACGGTTACCATTTTCGACATCTATTTGATCAGTAGAAAGTGCAGAGGCTTTTCCCATGGTATCTACAAAGTTAAACTCCCATTTTAAAACAAAATAAAAGAATTTTTCTTTCCACATTTCAACTAGTACTGGTCTACCATGTTTCTTAACTAGTTCTTCAATAGAAGACTTGTTTTCATTATAGAAATCCTCAGTAAATCGAATTGCCATTTCATAGTCAGAGTCTGCAATGCCAAGTTCTTTTAGAACATTACGTGATAAGTCAAATCTAACTTTGATTTCTTGAATAGATTGCTCAATGTCTTTGCAAAATGCATGACAGTCAGGCATTGTAAATGCGCGTAGTCGTCTCAATCCTACTAGTTCTCCAGATTGTTCACGCCTGAAACTATAACGAGTTAATTCGTATAATCTGTAGGGTAGATTCTTGTATGACATTTGATATTCATTTGCCATTAGAAATTGCCCAAAACATGCAGCAAATCTCAAAAATAGCTTTTTTCCTTCTGAATCAATGTTGTATTGTCTTGCCGGAAATCTATTGAAATAACTAACCATACTAGGGTGATGAGAATCATACATAATTGGAGTCTCAACTTCATATCCACCATATTCTTTGACTCTGTCAGTGACATATCGTTCTATGAGGGATTTAATCAAACGACCATTTGGAAAAAAGCGCATATTTCCAGAATCAGAAGCTGGTTCATAGTCTGCAATTGCCATTTTTTTCATCAATGCAACATGTGGTGGAGGTTCATCAACAGCTCTTTTTTTTGCAGATTCATATTTTGCAAGCACTTCAAGTTTTGGATATTTTGAAAAATTAAAATCACCGATATTACTCAACGTTCCATCTGGTGAAAGTATTTTCCAATAAGATGTGATTTTTGATTCACCTTTTAGAGCATCAGAAGTCATTTCCTTGTCTGCGTTTGAACTTTTTTCTCCAGTACTTTCTTTTGTTACAACTTTGGAGCTTTCAGCAAGGGGATGTCCCTTTACTTGAATTTTGTATGATTTGGTCCAACCAAATGGAGAATGAGAAACTTCCAACTCAGATGCAGAAGATTCCATTTCTTTAAGTAAGGATAATGCAATTGAAGGAGCTGCCAAATTTGAGCTAAGATGAGCATATGGATATAGTAATAATTTTTTACAACCTATTTTTTCCATGGAATTTTTTATTTGAGATATTGCGTTTTGTGCAACAGAAGAATCATCGCCTTGTTCAACTGCTATAAATGCAACAACAACTTCTTCTAGTCTTTTTGTTTCAGGGGTAATTTCCTCAGCACTTTTGATCTCTTTTTTTGTAGGAGTATATTCTATGCTGTCACAGTGTAATTGTAATATACGCACAATCTCAAACCAAATAATAATTGAATTAAATCTTTGGCTAGTTTTCCCTACAATGTAATGTAAAATGGCTTAGAATGGTGCCTAATTTTGCAGTGTTCATAGTGAAAAAGCACACATGTCAAATAGAGACGTCTTAACGCTAATCCCATTCATATATAGAAAAAGAAAACTCTTCCTTTTCATCTTTTTTAACTATACTTTTTTCTAGTATTATTCTGTGAATCAGATTAGTATTAGTCACAATTTCCAAGCCTTTTAGGGCATCTTTCTTTGAAGACATTTCTTCTCCAAGAATTTTGATGACGTTATTTGAAAGACCATCTAAATCTTTTTTGGTATGTGTTGCCTTGTGTAAGAAAAAAGTAATGCTAATTGACAGGGGCTTTTCTGCACATCTTTTCTTTACATTATCAACATTCTTGCCTAGTTTGGTAAGAATAGCTTCACGAATCATTAGTTTGGTTTCTTTAGCTTTTTTTCCTGCAGATACTGGAACCAGTCCACTTACCTTGATATTTTGTAGTAAAACATCACCTTTCATGATATTCGTAAAAATAAGATCAATTTAATTCGGGATCATAATAAAATATGATTGAAAAGTTTACTTTTTGAATTATTTAATAAAATACATGGTCACACATGAATTATACAAGTCACATGACTATTTTTAAAAAAGGTAATCACACAGGCATGACTATATCATGATTTGATAATATAGAATCAGGCCTTTTGTTTTTCAATCCGGTCTCGCAGTGTAATGATTGATCGTAAAATTAACCCAGATATACCCAAATTTGATATTAGAAATTTCACCGTACGATTAAGTGAATTTTCTCCACGGAACCCTTCATCATAAATCATCTCTACTGAACCCTTGTCAGTTTCAACAAAGGATGTGATTAGTGAATAGGGTCCTAATTCCTTGTCTGTTTTTTCTAGATATAGACGAAGTTCAACTTTATGTACGGAAAATCCTTGGTCTATAAAATTACCTGATGAAAACAACACCTCAACACCGTCAGGTTTACGGTTTATTCTTTGAGGATTGTGTAAATCAATAATATTCATTTTGGGTTATAGATAGCCTCCAAAACGATGTTCAAAATTGATCAGTTTAATCTCAAGATATGATAAACGATTCAGAGTTTAAAGTTTAGTCTGAGATGCTATGTGTTTTGGAACATTGTATTAGTATAGAATCATTATACACATGATTTTTTGGACATAGATAGAATAATGTCGAATCATACATGTAAGAAATAAAATTTAGATTCACAATAAGCAAAGACATGAATTAGATCGCCATTTATTTTGAGATCATATGACACAAGCTTAATCTGTAGTAATTCTGAATTTAGGATAATTGTCACAAGAGAAGAACCTTACAGATTACTTGGGTAAAAAAGTATCACAGTATTATAGACCCAATATTCTGATGTTAGCTGAATCTGTAAAGCTTTCAGAAGCATGTACCATATTAAAAAAGAAGGATGTAGATGAGATCATCGTAGTCGATGATTCGTATAATCCTGTAGGAATAGTCACAGACGAAGACATTTTGACAAAAATAAGCGAATCTCTTGTCAATCCTTCCAAAACAACATTAGGAGATATCATGGTGTTTCCTTTAATTTCAATTAAAGAAGATCAGATTATTTCAGAAGCACTTGAATTAATGCGTGAGAAAAAGATTAGAAAATTGGCAGTAATGTCAAACAGCAATTTAGTTGTAGGAATACTTTACTTGGATACAATAGTTAATCTTGTTAAAAAATCATTGGTAAAACAACAAAAACAGTCTACGCTTTGGGGTGTCATTTGGAATCTTGGCATTGTTTTACAATTTACAGGCGTCTTGATGTTTATTCCTGGAATTGTCGCAACGTTGCTAAATGAACCAATAGTTGCAACAGGAATATACCTAATGTCAGTCTTGCTCATAATTTCTGGTTTTTTCATGAATTCTTATGGTGAAAAACAACCCATCACATTAAGAGGAACTGCAATTCTGGTATTTGCCAGCTTTATGATATTGGTATTATTTGGCATGATACCTCAACTTTTTGTAATACAGTTTGATTCCAGTGATCCTGTAGAATTATTTGCAGATGGATTTTTTGAAAGCTCTGCAGGATTTACAACTGCGGGATTCTCATTAGTACCAAATCCAGAAGACTTGCCAAGAAGTTTTACATTTTATCGTGGATATGCTCAATTTGTTGGGGGATTAAGCTTCATCTATTTAATTGTAACTGCATTTTATTCAGAAAAAAGAGTCAGCGCAATGAAAGGATTCATTTCAGGAAATATTCCACATCTAAAGGAATTATTTGCAATAATCACAATCATCTTTTCTATTTATGCGATAATCATTGCACTACTGTTATTCTATTTGGGCGGTGGAGAAATATTAGATGATTTTGCTCTGGCATTTAGTGCACTGTCTACTGGAGGCACAAGTCCAGATTCCAAAATATTTCAGGGATTTACAACACCAGAATATGTTGTGATGATTGCTGGAATGATATTAGGTGCACTACCATTTGGTTTTCATTATGCATTTGTTAGAACAAAATTTCTTTCAATTAACTTGACAAAAGAAGTTGCAGTGTATTTTTGTATGTTAACCATCTTTTGTATCATATTCATATTTTCAATGGATGTAAATTGGCTAGATAGTGTATTCAATATGGTTTCAGCTAGTACCACCACAGGATTTGCTACAATAAGTTTAGAGAATTTGAATCCAACGGCGTTTACAGTCATGATCATTGCTATGATAATAGGAGGATGTGGATTCTCAACTGCTGGAGGCATAAAGATTTTCAGGTTTATGCAATTAGCTAAATTAAGACACATTTTGGACATGAAATCTGCAAAGATATCACAATCAGATAGAAATGACATAATGGTTGGAATTACAATATTGGCAGTATCTATTATCCTCCCATTATTAGTTGCAACATACATGGCCTCTATGGGATATGACTTTCAAAATGCATTCTTTGATGGGGTCTCTGCAATATCAACCACAGGACATACTGCAGGGGCGGTCAGCGTTGCACTTGATCCATTCATAACAATGGTTTTTGGATTTTTGATGATTCTGGGAAGAATTGAGATAATTTTACTCGTGTACATATTTGTCCCAAAACTCATGAAATAAAAATATTGTAAGGATGTAATATTTGAATGTGGTTCACTCGGGATTTGTTTTAAAAGTTATTTTTGCTGAGAGATCTTTTTTGTTTTATGAAATATTTTAGCGCCTATCTTGATAGTTTTTAATTGCTTTATCACGCTTAATCCAATTTTTAAAAATTTGAATATGGAAAAAGCAGGAATCAAGGCTAACATAAAAATATCAATCCAGTGTTTTTTTACAAATTTTTTTGGATTTTTTATTTTTCTATACTTGAGAATAAGATCAAGAGTCAACAATGTAAGAATTGGCCATATCAAAAACTCAAAAAATTCTTTAAATGTATCAGGAATTGGCAATATTGGATTTTCCAGTCCAAATGAATGATATTCAAATGCCAATAACCCAATAAAAAATAAAGAAGTGAGTACAAGTATTATCATGTCCAAAATTTTGGAGTTCACGTCATCACACTATTAATTACAGTATTAAATTTTTGAAGAAAAATGTCAGATCACAAGTATTATTTACAGTAAAATTTTGTTGATAGCAGTGGATCCACACAAATTTCATGGTAAAGACATACCACATATCAAACTAGACCCAAAGATGACAATAGAAGATCTGGTGGATGTTTTTGCAAGTTCTGGATACAATGGCAGACAATTAGGTGAAGCTGCAAAACTATATGCAAAAATGATCAATGAAGATGCAACTATTTGCCTTACTGTTTCAGGAGCAATGACACCTGTGGGATTTGGTGGGATTATCAAGACTTTGATTGAACGTGGATTTATAGATTGGATTGTAACAACTGGTGCCAATGTGTATCATGAAGATCATTTTGCATGGGGATTACCTGTCAAACAAGGAAGTTTTGATGTAGATGATATGAAATTATATGAAAATGAGATTGTACGAATAAGAGATGTATACATAAAATTCCATGAAACATTAGAAGCGGAGGATCTAATTATACAAAAAATGTTTGCAAATTATTTTACAGATAAACCATTTACAACCGCAGAATTTTGTAATTTGATGGGTAAAATTAGTAAAGAAAAATCAAAGTATCCGGAAAAAAGTTTCATTACAACTGCATATGATTATGATGTTCCAGTGTACATTTCTACCATGAAAGACTCGTCATTAGCACTAAACTTGGCAGTGCACAGATTGCACGATAAAGTGTATAGTTTAGATTTTGTAAAAGAAATAATAGAGCAGGCATCAATTTTATACAACTCAAAAAAATCAGGAATATTGGAGCTTGGTGGAGGTGTTCCAAAAAATACAGCACAACAGACAGGACCTCTTTTAGATCAAATATTGCAAAGAAATGACGGTGGACAAGATTATGTAATACAAATCACAGATGCAAGACCAGACACAGGTGGTTTATCTGGTGCAACACTGCAGGAAGGAAAAAGTTGGGGTAAAGTGCAAGACGCACATCATGACATGATTACAGTTTATGCAGATGCAACAATTGCATTTCCGATTTTGGCATTGTATGTTCTTAGCAATCAAAAACCAAGAAAGCCAAAAAGATTATACAAAAAATTAGGAAAATATTATGAAAAACTACAATCAGATTATCTGAAAACACCTGGCACTAACAGAAAACAAAAGAAAAAGAAAAATTAAAACTTGTCAAAACGAGCGCGTTCCAAGTCTCTATCGTCTTTGGATTCTTTTTTCCATTCTTTGTAATGATCTTTACAAAGAACAGTCTTTTTACCTACAGAACTTACATGTAATCCTGCATTTTCTACTTTGGTGGTGTTTAATGAACGAGCACCTTCTTTTTCACAGCCCTCGACATTACATTTAGCACCTTTTGAAACAATACCCATGATTATGCATAAACAAGATGTTATTTATATTTGAAAATTTTATAGACATGATCTACATCTGATTTACAAAATAGGATAGATTCAAGTGGTATACATCGTTTATAAGAGGAATATTTTTTTCTGAGATTATGGGTGGAACAAAAAAAGTAACTGCAGCAAAACAAGAAAAGACTCAAGGAGCAAAAGATGCAAAGGACTCAAAAAAAGGTAGAAAAGACAAGGGAGAAGGCGGACCACGTAAAGCAGAGATTACAGTAATGGTAAATGAAAAAGAAGCAATTAAAATAATTCAAAACTCAAAAGTCGTAACATGTCATGATCTTGCAAGACAAACAGGAGTTAAAATTTCAGCAGCAAATGCATTTTTAATAGAATCAACAAAGAAAGGACTTGTCAAACGTGTTGGTGGATATAGCGGACATCACATCTATCAAGCAGTTTCCTCATAGAGACAAAAAACATCTCCAGATTTCACATCTTTTAGGGCATCAATGTTTCCTAGTATTTTTCCAATCGGTGTCATTATTTTTCCAGGTGAAGTATCATCAATGAAAAAGCAAATGCTCCCAGCGGATGATAAAAATGCAATATCTCCTTTTTTGAATTCTTTTGTAGATCTTTCAATTCCAGAATCAACAATGGTTTCAAAGTACGCTATATTTTTTCCTAGAAAATGAGCATGCCCCTCTAATGGCAAAGATCTCATTATGGTGCCGACAGTTCTTGGTGACAAATGTCGTTTTAGATCACATGGGATCTTTGCTTTTCCTTTAATTTCCAAGATTATCTGTTTTCTTGAGACTGATGGGAAACTCAATTTGTACTTTAGAATTATTGGATTATATAACGCTTTGAGAGAAATTGTGTACTTGTCTGATGCTAACGAAGCTGAACTAATTGTAGAAGAGCCAGAAGAATATGTAGAAACTCCAGAAACTGAGGAAATTTTTGACGGAGATGTAGAAGTAAACACTGGTTTAAACAAAGCATTAGATACTTATCGAAAATTAATTGAAAAAAATGAAGGTCTAGAACCACTAACTGAAAAACAACAAGAGGCACTAGAAAAAAGAATTAAAGAGATTGAATCACGAGAGGTTGTAGAAACAATTGAAGAACACGAACCAATAGAGATTCCTTGTGAAAAAAACAAGATTACAATTGGACCACCAACATTAACAAGATTTGAAAAAGCAAGAATTATGGGAGCAAGAGCATTACAATTATCACTAGGGGCACCACCGTTTATTCCAATTCCAAAAACTGCAAGAATATCACTAGACATTGCAATGGAGGAATTAGAACAAAGAGTAATCCCAATCACCATTAGAAGAGTACTCCCAAATGGAGATTATCAAAACATACCAATCGATTATTTTGATTAAGTGAATCAATCGTCGATAAAACTTAATAGAACACAAAATTGCGAATTATTGAATAATGCTCATGGAAGAGATTAAAGAAGGATATGGTCAAGAGCAGATCAACAAATCTGAGGATACCATAGTTTACATTCGAAACGATCCAGTTATGCAATCAGCTATAGAGCTCCTGCCCATATTGGGAAATAAAAAGAAAGTAATTCTCAGAGCAGTGGGCAATTCAATTCCAAATGCAGTCGCAGTGGCAAATATCATAACAGAAAAGATGTTACATGGGAATTCCAAAGTTCAAAAGATAAAACTGGATACTGAAGCTGCGGCAGGTATTGGAAGAATGACTTCAAATATTGAAATTATTTTACTTAAAATCTAGTAAACGCTTCCAGGACCTTTTAGAAGCATATTTTCGCATTCTTTGCAAACTTTTTCATCAATGTTTGATTCAAGATTATGATGAATTTCACAAATCAACAAACTTGATTTAATGTAATTACAAAGACCAATAAATTTTGAAAGACTAGATGGAGTATATGCCATATCAGATGAGAGATTATCAGTTAGTTCATCGATAAGAGTAGAAACTTGTTTTTCTGCCAAGAGTTTTGCAATCAAAGACGGATCACCGCGTGTTCCACGGATGTAATTGCTTACAGCTGCTTGTGTAACACCAAGCATTTTGGAGATTTCATCTTCACGAACACTGTGATCTTCTGCTAGTTTTTTAGCAAGAATTGCTCTTAATGCAGGAATCAATGTTTTGGATTCAATTTCTGCTGGAAGTAACATTAACACACAAAGTTTGGATAAGGGATTTAAAGTTTGCAATGAACAAAGTTGCCTAAAGTGTAAACCAATCAATTCATTAGGCTAACCTATTTTAGTTTCAAAAATATAATTGAGGCATTGGAGAACATTTCCAAAAAATTGTATCAAATGTTAAAAGAATCATGTGAGTCATGCAAGTCAAATACAATAGCATTATCAGGAGGATTAGATAGTACAGTAATAGCATATTTTCTAAAAGAACGAAAACCACAAACAGTTGCAATTATAGCAAAAGACTTTGTTGCAAGTGATCTTACATATTGTCAAAGAGTTTCAAAGGAATTTAACATACCATTGACAATTAAACAAGTAAGCACTACAGATATTCTAAATGCAATAGAAGAGACAGTGAAAATTCTAAAAAACTTTAACGACATAGAAATTAGAAATAACGTGGTGATGTATCTTGCAATAAAGTGGGCAAAGGAGCAAAACAGTACGGGAATAATAACAGGAGATGGGGCAGATGAATTGTTTGCAGGGTATAATTTTTTGAGAAACAAACCCAAAGATGAACTAGAAAAAGAGATTCAAAGAGTATGTAATATAATGCATTTTCCAACTCAAAAAATAGGCAAAGCACTTGGAATTATGGTTGAATCACCATTTCTTGATGAAAAAATAATAGAGTTTTCAAAGACAATTCCAGTAGATTTCAAGATAAGAAACGAAGGAGAAAAAATACACGGAAAATGGATTCTTCGTAAAACATTTGAGAAAGATATACCAACACAGATTGTTTGGAGAGAAAAATCACCGATGCAAGACGGTTCTGGAACTGTAGGTCTTTCAAATTTATTTGATTCAGTGATAAGCGATCAAGTATTTTTAGAAAATAAAAAGAAAATAGAAGAAACAGACGGAGTAATAATTAGAACAAAAGAATCCATGCATTATTACAAAATTTACAGGAATCTATATGAGATGCCAGAGAAACAAGGAACCAATTCTTGCCCTTATTGTAATTTCAATGTAGAAAATTCAAAATTTTGTCGTATGTGTGGTGCTTTTCCTATCTAGATATTTTTTTTCCATTTTTTTGGTTTTCTTATGAAAATTTTTCTGCATCCGTTGCAACAAAAAAAGAGTTTTTTTCCTTCATATTCATGTGTGACAGCTAATTCTTCAGCAAGTTCAATTCCACAAACAGGATCTACTGGCACAAATTTTTCACTGATCAATTCTATTTATAGATATGTAGAAAATGAGAAAAGATCAAAATAGAAATTATGAGTGAATGATTTGCAGTATCTTCTTTGGAAGCATACCATAGTCAGCATCAGGTTCTGAAACTACATACAAAATATCATCATTAATTAAAAAACTAATTGCTAATGCACGTTCTCTTGATGCTAACGCAAAATTTACACTCCCCAATTGCTTATCAAATTCTTTTCTCATTTTTACTCTTAATGCAAGTTCCATGAACATCATCTCATCATCTTTTTCATTTTCTAGGGGAGCTACATTTTCTTTCATTCCACCTGCAACTAATCTGCCTCGCTCATTAATCACTCCAGCAAATCTAATTTTTTGATCTATTGATAAAATAGATTTACAAATTTTTTGATAATCAAAAATCTTAGATGACAAATTCTGTTTATAATTTCAAATGACCCATTTATTATCTTTCTATATAATTAACTAAAAGTATTCACAATATCAAGATTATAACGTTAGTTTTTTGACTAATGCAAGAAATTCATCTTCAGCCATTGGAGGAATTTTCATTATTTCCAGATTTTCAGAAACATGTTCAGAAGACTTGTGCCCTACAAGAGGAGCCAAAACACCTGGCGATGAACGAATAAACTGTAACGCACGAAGTGAAGGTTTTAGTTCATTGAATTCAGGCATTGCACCAGGTGCCAACAATCTTCCTTGCATTAATGGCACACTTGTAAATACTCCAATGTTTAATTTGACTGCAGCTTCTAATACAGAGACAGGTCTTCCATCAAGTGTTTGATTTTTTGCAAGTAGTGCTTGATCATAATACATGTTAAATGGAAGTTGGATGAATCTAAACCCATGATTTTCACCACCAACTTTTTTTGCCAATTCAATTGTATCTTGTAATGAAAGATATTGTGGATTATCAGAAGACACACGAAAGCATTCCCAAGTGGCCATACCGTAAAATTTGATCTTGCCTTCTGTTCTTTTTTGTTCATATAATTCAAAGACAGATTTGAGATTTTCCAAAAATTTTTCTTTTGAAACGTCTTTGATTTGACCTTCTACAGCATTATGCAAATACATCAAATCAATGCAATCCAGTCCCAAATTTCTTAAACTACGTTCTAGCTGATCATTAAGATATGCAACAGTCATGCAATGATAGCCAGATGTTACATCACCTTCTTTTATCACTCCTTTTTGCGTATATTCACTCTTGATGTATTCCCAGAATTCTTGTTTTACATCAGCGTCATTTGTGATATAGCCATTTTTTGTGCTAATGAAAATTTGATCACGTGAAATTTTTCCTTCGTTAATTAATTCAGAAATTGCCTTTCCTACAGAACGTTCTGCTTTTTGTGCTCTATAGTTAATGGCAGTGTCAATTACATTAATTCCAGATAAAATGGATTGTTTAACTGCATTTTTTACAAGTTCATCTGTTTTCTCGTCTACTTCTCCAAGATATGTACCGACACCTACATTAGACAATGTAAGATTATGAATTTGCTTAAAATTCAATGAATTTATGCGTGAATTTTTAAGGAATTTTTTTGTTCCCTCAGATGTGGCAAAACCTGAAATCATAAAAAATATCAATCAACACTGAATTTATGTCTAGAGCATCAAAATTAGAAATTAGGTAAAAAACTAAGTACAAACAAAACACCAGTAATCCTACTAAACATCAGTGCAAAAGACATGAAAGGCACTAGTTCATTTACAGAATCAAAATTTTTCTTCAAACCAATCCCCGCTTTTATCACTAATGGAATACTAAACAATGTGATAAGAGACAAGATTGGGAAAACATTGATGGAAATACCAAGGATGATCACAAAATAGGATATTATAGGAAATATCCAAAACAGAGATGTTGCATTTTTTTTGCCTACTGTAATAACTAGAGTTTTTCTTCCTTTAGATTTGTCTGCATCATGATCAGGAAATGATGCAATAAAAAGAACAAGTGATGATAAAACACCTACAACTATTCCGCCTAAAATGGATTCTAATGTTATTTGATTTGATTGGATAAAAGACGTTCCAAGTACAATCATAGTGCCCTTAACTGCAACAAAAAACTCTGCTAATCCAGAGTCTACAATTTTAGTAGAGTAAAAATAGATAGATAAAATTGCAAATCCCAAGATCGCTGCAATGATTATTCCATCAGTAAATACAAAATAAAATCCAATTACAGAGCCTAATATCAAAAATCCAATTCCAGCGCGATAAACAGATGATGGTTTTAGTAGTCCTTCAGGCAAAACACCAGTTCCACCACTCATTTCAGTTCTCTTTGTTACTGTATCAATTCCTCTTTTGTAATCCCAGTAATCATTTAACAGATCAACACTAGCATGAAGTGCCATAACACCAGCAAATGTCAAAATAGCATCAAGAGGATCAATAATAGAATTTTGACGCCAGGTTATTGCAAGACCGACAGATACCGCAATAACAGATGCTAAAAGGAATTTAACACGAATTACTCTTAACCAAACAGCGAGTATCAATATTCAGATAGGTTTTGGTCTAGTTAAATTTCTTCTTCTTCCCATTCTTCTTCTAATGGAGCTTTTGATTTTTTTAAGAACAATACAACTAGAATTCCTATCAAAAGTATTGCTGCAATAATTACATAAACAATCCATTCAGGTAATTGAAGATCTACAGAATTCAAAGTTTTGTCTGGAGAATCAACATTGATTGTTAATGTATCAGTACCTTCTGAATAACCTTCAGCAGTTGCAATAAGATTCAGTGAGATACTAGGTCCATTTGTTGCAATTAAGCTAACAATAGCACTGCCATCAGGACCAGTTCTAACTATATCTGGATTAACTAGAGAATTCCCGTCAGTTTCGATTTTAATTGATGCACCCGCAACAGACTCAGCATTTTCATCATCAATAAACAGTTTAATCTCAACTGGTTTATCAACTGGAATTAATTCCTCCAATCCGCTAGCGAATATTTTTAATTGTGTTAATGAAGAACCTGTACTTATTTCATCGTTGGTCCCAATCATGCCTTTTGCACTAGCTGAAATTATAGAATTACCTATTTTTCCAGTAGTTTCAATTGGAAATGAAGCATAAGAAAGACCATCTGGAATCACAGCATCATTAATTATTTGAATTA